>NZ_JBEYVC010000040.1:0-69223 GCF_040643855.1 Streptomyces sp. NPDC047072
GGTGCGCGCCGCCCCCGTCCCCACGGTGCGGCGCGGTCGGACCGTCGTCCCGTCATCCCGGGGACGCCGGTCCGGTCTCAGGTGAGGCCGAGCGCCGGCAGCACGGCGGCCTCCACGAAGCGGACCAGGTAGTCCGGGTCGGCGTACTCCGCGTCCACCACGGGACGGGCGCGGATCACACCGAACATCTGCGCGGGGATGAACTCCAGCGCCGGGTGCGCGGCGACGATCTCGCCGCGGTCGACCCCGCGCCGCAGGATCTGGCGCAGCGCGGCGATCTCCGGCTCCACCAGCGCCTCCCTGAGGGCCTGCGCGAGTTCGGCGTCCTGGGTGACGGCGTGGCCGAGCGCCGAGAGCAGCTTGGTGTCGTTGGTCGACCACCGGCCGGCGGCCCGCGCGACCTCGCGCAGGTCGTCCGCGAGTGATCCGGTGTCGATGCCGTCGAACTTGGACCGGCGGCGCGAGCGCAGCGCGGCCACCACGAACTGGGGCTTCGTCTTCCACTGCCGGTACAGGGTGGACTTGCTGCAGCGGGTGCTGGAGGCGACGCCCTCCATGGTCACGGCTTCGTATCCGCACTCGCGGATCTGGTCGAGCACGGCGTCGAAGAACTCCTGCTCACGCTCGGGCGTGATCTTGGAGCGGCGCGAGGCGGCGACCGTCTCCGGTCCCTCCGCTGCCTGCGACGTCATCGGCTCTTCTCCTTCTCTCCGGTCTCGGTTTATTCCCTGGACCCAGTGTGGCGTACCTCAATCGATACGCCAGTGTACCGGAACGCTTCCGTATCGGTACACTGGCGTATCGGAACGCCTTCGTTTCGTGAGGCGCACCGATGAGTTCCGGCCACGCCAGCGGTCTCGACTCGTACCACCGCACGCACCACCGTCAGCGAAAGGGCCGGGGGATGAATGCCCGCACCGAGCCTGCAGAAGGAAAGACCGGCGCGATAGCGCGGCCTCCGCTTCTCCGTGAGCTCCTGCTCGTCGCAGGGCTCTTCCTCGTCTACAAACTGGGCCGGCAACTGGCCACGGGCCACACCGGCGAAGCCCTCCACAACGCGCACCGCGTGTGGGACTTCGAACGAGCGGTCCACCTGCCCGGCGAGGGCTCGGTCCAGTCCCTGCTGCTGCACGGCGACACCCTGGCGCGGCTGGCGAACACCTACTACGCCACCGTCCACTTCCCGGCGACCGTGGCCTTCCTGGTCTGGCTGTACCTGCGCCGCCCCGCGCACTACGTGTGGGCCCGCCGGGTCCTCGCCACCCTCACCTCCGCGGCCCTGGTGCTGCCCTTCGTCTTCCCGCTGGCCCCGCCGCGGATGCTGGCCGCCACAGGCCTGGTCGACACCGCCCGGGTGTACGGCCCCTCGGTGTACGGCCCGCCCTCCTCGGACCACCTCTCCAACCAGTTCGCGGCGATGCCGTCGCTGCACTTCGGCTGGGCCCTGATGGTGGCGGTCGGCCTGATCGCGGCGACCCGCTCGCGCCGGCGCTGGCTGTGGCTGCTGCACCCGGCGATCACGCTGCTGGTGATCGTCGGCACCGCGAACCACTACTGGCTCGACGCGATCGTCGCGACCGCGATGCTCGGTGTCGCGCTCGCCGTGATCCACCGGCCCGTTCGCACGGTCACCACGGCCGGGCGCACCCAGGAGGCCCTGGCGCCCGCCGACGAGAACGTCCTGGTCGGAGCGGGCCGATGACCGCCACCCTGATCGCCGTCGCGCTCTCCCTGGTCTCCGCCGTCGCCTACGCGGCCGCGGCCGTCGCCCAGGAGCGTCTCGCCGCCCGCAGCGCCGAGACCGGCACGCTGCGGCTGCTGGGCGCGGGCGCCTGGTGGGCCTCGGTCGGGCTCAACGCCGGCGCGGCCCTGCTGCACGTGGTGGCCCTCAAGTACGGCCCGCTGACCGTCGTACAACCGCTCGGCGCGCTCACGCTGGTCGCCGCGGTGCCGATGGGGGCGCGGGTGGCCGGACGCAAGGTGAGCGCCACGGAATGGCGGGGCACCGCGCTGACGCTGGCGGGTCTGGCCGCGCTTCTGCTCACCGCGTCCGGGTCGGCCCCCGACCAGGTCCTGAGCCTCACCGAGGCGGTGACGGTGGCCGGTGCCACGGCCGCACTGATCGGGCTGCTGTCCCGGCCGGGCACCCGGCCCGGGCTGCGGCACGCCACCGCGTCCGGCTTCGCCTCGGGCGTGGCCTCGGCGCTCACCCAGACCGTCACGGTGGCCGCGACCGACCGCTCCGGATCGGTGATCGGCCTCCAGGTCGTGCTGGTGGCGGTCCTGGTGGCCGCGTTCGCCGTGGGCGGCCTGTTCCTGTCCCAGACGGCGTACAAGGGTGGCCTCGGCGCCCCGCTCGCGGTGGTGACCCTGTCCAACCCGGTGGCGGCCTCGGTGATCGGACTGACCCTGCTCGGACAGGGACTGCGCGGCGGGGCGGCGGGAGTGCTGCTGGCCCTCGCGGGCGCGGGCCTCGCCGCGTGGGGCGTGGTGCTGCTGACCCGGGCGACGCCGGTGCCGGTCGAGGAGGAGCACCCGGTGGCGGCGGTCCTGGCCCTGAAGCCGGAAACGGCCACCCCGGAACCGGCGTTGGTCCCGAGGCAGCCGGTGGATCCGGGGCACCTCACCCCGCTGTGAGGGCTATCCGAGGCCGCGGGAGTCCTGCTTCAGGGCCGTGTCGACGGTCAGGGCGGTCGCGACGACCAGGCTCAGCAGCGGCTCGGGAAGCCGGTAGTGGATCTGCAGGACGTAGTTGTCGGCCGTGGTGAACATCGTCTTGGCGAGGCCCTCCCACGTCTTCGTGATCCGGGCGACCTCGTTCTCCGTGTGGTCGACGATCGCGAAGTTCCAGGCCCGCCAGTTCTCCGCCTTGATCGCCCCGACCTGCTGCCCGTCGACGTTCATCGCGAAGTTGATCTTCCCGATCATGTTCTGCTGGACGATCTCGCCGACCTGCGAACCGTCCGGACGGGACACGATCACCCGGGACTTGAGGAACTTCGCGGGCCGGGTCAGCATCAGCACCGGCTGACCGTGGGCGTCCCGGATCTCCAGCCGGTGGGTCATGAACTGGTCGAAGCTGGAGACGAACCGCAGCGCTTTCTTCAGCGCGCTCTGCCCGACCTCGGTCACCGAGCCGAGCTGGTTGCCGTTCTGGTCCATGACCTTGTACTCGTTGGTCAGCTCGATCAGCTTGGCCTTCTGGTTCACCACCAGCACCGGCTCGGTGAAGAGCGAACCGCCACCGGCACCGCTCGGCGCGACCCCGGCCTGCTGCTGCACCTGCCGCTGGACCCGCGGGTCGGGCCCGGCGGCCTGCTGCGGCATCTGCGGAGGCTGCGCCGGAGCCGCTGTCTGCCCCTGGTCCGCGTGCGTGTTCTGGGTCCACTGAGCGCCGTCCCAGTAGCGGAGCGTCTGCGGCGCTCCGTGCGGATCGGGGTACCAGCCAGCAGGTGTGTTCGAATGCGTGGTCACCGGGGCACACTACCCCGGGACCATCGCGATCCGGCCACCCCGAAGGTGGCGCTCGTCCCGGCTTTACTCGGTGATTACGGACGGGTCGCTGACCCCGGGGCGCCCGTTCTCGACATGTCCGGCGAATCGCCGCAGGAACGCGGGGTCCGACTCCGAGGTGACGGTCAGGTCGTACCAGCGACGGCTCGCGCCGAGGTCGAAGGTGTGCCGGACGGTGGTGCCGGGCCGCACGGTGAAGACCTTCGGCCGGCCGCCGTACCCGTTGACCGCCTTCAGACGGACCGTGCCGGAGCCCTTGTTGGTGAGGGTCAGCTCCAGGTCGTCGCCGCTGTGGCGGGCGGTGACCTCGGGTCCGGCCACCTTGTTCGGGCCCTGGAAGACGCGCAGGAAGCCGTTGGGGCCGTGCACGGTGAGGTCGTACGACCCCTTCGAGTACGCCGAGTTCCAGGTGTCCGCGACCGTCCTGCCGGCCTCGGTGGTGTAGCTCCAGGGCCCGTCGGTGCGGTTGCCGGAGGTCACCAGGAAGGCGGCGCCCGCCTTGGCTCCGGAGGCGAAGGTGAGCGTGAGCTTGCCCGCCTTGGCGTCCACCGAGGCGTCCACGTGCGGGGCGTACTTGAGCGGGCGGGCCAGGCGCAGGCCGCGCTCCTGCTTGGGCAGGACGCCCTTGGCGGGCGGGGTGGGCACGTAGTCGGGGTGGCGCTCGCGGTCCGGGGGCTCGTAGCCGTCGGTGTCCGGCAGGGCGACCGGCTTGGTGTCGGTGCGGGAGAAGTCGAAGGCGGCGGTCAGGTCGCCGCAGACCGCGCGCCGCCAGGGCGAGATGTTCGGCTCGTGCACCCCGAAGCGCTTCTCGATGAACCGGATGATCGAGGTGTGGTCGAGCGTCTCGGAGCAGACGTAACCGCCCTTGCTCCAGGGCGAGACGACGAGCATGGGGACGCGCTGGCCGAGGCCGTACGGGCCCGCGACATGGCCGCTGTCGCCCTTGAAGAGGTCCAGCGAGGGGTCGACCGTCGACTTGCCCTGCTCGGCGGAGGCGGGCGGGAACGGCGGGACCAGGTGGTCGAAGAAGCCGTCGTTCTCGTCGTACGTGATGAACAGCGCCGTCTTCGCCCACACCTTCGGGTCCGAGGTGAGCGCGTCGAGGACCTGGGCGACGTACCAGGCGCCGTAGTTGGCGGGCCAGTTGGGGTGCTCGGTGAAGGCCTCGGGGGCGACGATCCAGGAGACCTTGGGCAGCTTCCCGGCCTTCACGTCCGCCTTCAGCTGGTCGAAGTAGCCCTCGCCCTTGGTGTAGTCGGTGCCTGTGCGGGCCTTGTCGTACAGCGGGTCGCCGGGCTTGGCGTTCCGGTACTGGTTGAAGTAGAGCAGCGAGTTGTCGCCGTAGTTGCCGCGGTAGGCGTCCTGGATCCAGCCCCAACTGCCGTTCGCGTCGAGGCCGTCGCCGACGTCCTGGTAGATCTTCCAGGAGACCCCGGCCTTCTCCAGGCGCTCGGGGTAGGTGGTCCAGCCGTAGCCGACCTCGTCGTTGCCGAGGACCGGGCCGCCGCCCTGGCCGTCGTTGCCGGTGTAGCCCGTCCACATGTAGTAGCGGTTCGGGTCGGTGGAGCCGATGAACGAGCAGTGGTAGGCGTCGCAGATGGTGAACGAGTCGGCGAGGGCGTAGTGGAAGGGGATGTCCTCGCGGGTCAGGTACGCCATGGTCGTGGTGCCCTTGTTCGGGACCCACTTGTCGTACTTGCCGCCGTCGAAGGCCGCATGGCCGTCGTTCCAGCCGTGCGGGAGGTCCTGCACGAACTGCATGCCCAGGTCGTCGACGTCGGGGCGGAAGGGCAGGATCTCCTTGCCGTTCGCGTCCTGCTGCTGCCAGACCTGCTTGCCGTTCTGGAGCGTCACCGGGTGCGGGTCGCCGAAGCCGCGGACCCCGCGGAGGGAGCCGAAGTAGTGGTCGAAGGACCGGTTCTCCTGCATCAGGACGACGATGTGCTCGACGTCCTCGATGGTTCCCGTGCGGTGGTTTGCCGGGAGGGCGGCCGCGCGCTGGATGCTGTTGGACAGAGCCGTGAAGGCCGTGGTGGCGCCCGCGACTTGGAGGAATCTGCGCCGGTTGACGTCGGGCATGGGGTGGGTGACCTCTCATCCTGCGCATCGGTGGCCGGAATGGGGCGGAAGGTGCGCGCTGCGAGTTTTCCAAGGGCGACGAACGTCAGGGAAGGGTCCGGTGGCGCCTGTGTGAAAGTCGGGAGTACGTGAGGTGGGCGGGTAAAGGGCGACCCAACTGAACCCTCGGCACCCGTCGGGCCGTTTCGGTGGGGGACCTGATGTGACGGAGTAAGAGCGATGAGACATACCGCGATGGTGTGCGGAGTGCTGGCGGCCCTGACGCTGGCCGGGTGTTCGGGATCGGGGGGCGGTTCCCGGGCGGACGGTGGTCCGTCCCCGTCGGTGAAGGCGTCCGGGCGCCCCACGGCGGCGGTCGGGAGCGGCACACCGTCGCCGTCCGTCTCCGCCTCCCCGAGCGCTTCGGGCAGTCCGAGTCCCTCCGGTGCTTCGAGCCCTTCTCGCGCGGCGAGTCCTTCGGCCGGATCGGGCGATACGGGCTCTTCGGCCACCTCCGGCAGGAAGCGGTCCGGCACCCCGGCAGGCGGCGCCCGCACGGCGCGTTGGCAGCCCCGCCCGGGGCTGAGCTGGCAGTGGCAGCTCGACGGGAAGCTGGACACCTCCGTCGACGTGGCCGTCTACGACATCGACGGCGTCGAGAACTCGAAGGCGACCGTGGACCGGCTGCACCGCGACGGCCGCAAGGTCGTCTGCTACATCAACGTCGGTGCCTGGGAGGACTTCCGCCCGGACAAGGGCGCCTTCCCCAGGTCGGTGCTCGGTGACTCCAACGGCTGGGAGGGCGAGCGCTGGCTGGACATCCGGCGCCGGAACGTGCTGCGGCCGATCATGGCCGAGCGGATGGACATGTGCCGTGCCAAGGGGTTCGACGCCGTGGAGCCCGACCTGGTGGACGGGTACGCCAACGACACAGGCTTCCCACTGAGCGCGGCCGACCAGCTCGCCTACAACCGTATGATCGCCGACCTCGCGCACGACCGGGGCCTGGCCGTGGGTCTCAAGAACGACCTCGACCAGATCCCGCAGCTGCTGCGGCACTTCGACTTCGCGGTCAACGAGGAGTGCGCGAAGTACGACGAGTGCGAGGCGCTGAGCCCGTTCGTCAAGGCGGGCAAGGCCGTGTTCCACGTCGAGTACGAGGTGCCGAACAGCGAGTTCTGCGCGCAGTCCCGCCGGCTGAAGCTGTCCTCCATGAGCAAGAAGCTGGAGCTGGGGGCGTGGCGCAAGCCCTGTTGACGCAGGCCCTGTTCAGGCCTCAGAGCAGGGCGGCCCTCGCCACGGTCGTGCACGCCTTGAGCGCGGCCACCGGATCGGCCGCCTCGTCCAGCTCGATGAGGATCGTGCCGGCGCCGGGCGTGCGGGACATCGCGTCGGCCCAGCCGCTCCAGTCGACGATCCCGGTGCCCAGCTCGGTCATGTAGGGCTGCTGGCGGGCGTAGATCGTGTCGTCGATGGTGAGGTGGACGTCGATCGGCCCGACGGCGTCCTTCCAGTGGGCCAGCGCGATCCGCGGGGCGTGTCTGCGGGCGACGGCCACGGGGTCGCCGCCGCCGAGGGCGATGTGGCAGGAGTCAGGGCACAGCCAGACGTAGCGCGGGTCGGTCAGCGCCATGAACAGGTCGATGTCCCGCTCGTACCAGAGCGTGCTGTGGGACTCGGTGTGGAAGGCGAGCTTCACCCCGTGGCGGGCGACGGCCTCGCCGACCGCGTGGGCGATGTCGGCCATCCGGCCCAGGTAGCCGGCGTCGACGAAGAAGGGCGGCCGGGTGCCGAAGGTGGTGCGCATCGGCAGCCCGGTGACGAGGAGTTCGGCGCCGGTCGCGGCGAGGAAGGCGGCGCGGCGCTCGGCGTCGGCGACGATCGCGGGGAGGTCGGCGTCGTGCCGCCAGTCGGGGGCGTCGCTGTCGGCGACGAAGGCGCTGACCACCGCCAGTCCCCGGCCCGCGAGTTCGCGGCGGAAGCCGTCGGCGCTCCCGAAGGCCCGCAGCGCCGAGTCGAGGTCGCCGGGCGCGAACGTCAGCTCGATGCCGGTGACGTCGGTCTCCGCCAGGGTGTACATCACCCGTTCCCAGAAGACGTCCGGGTGCCGGGCGGCCCAGTCGCGGACCGCCTCGGCGGACTCCAGGCCCCAGAAGCCGGGGTGGTAGAAGGTGATGACGTCCGTGGCGAACCGGGGGGTCATTCGGCGCCTCCGCGCGCGTTGTAGACGACGACGTCGTCGGACTCGTCAACCGCCTTGCGGTAGTTGTGGAAGACGGCGAGCGCCTCGTCCCGGAGCACGTCGTGGACGACCTCGATGCCGCGCTCCTCGAACTGCTCGGCCCAGTCGGCGCGCGACGGCCCCTCGTCGAAGGTGGTGATCTCCTCCAGCTCCGGCCCCTCCCCCGCGACCACCAGTCCGCGCACCCCGGACCACAGGGTGGCGCCGTAACACTGCACGCAGGGCCGCCAGTTGACGACGAGTTCCAGCGGCGGCAGCCCCTCGGCGCCGAGGTCCCAGCCGCCGGTGGCCACCTGGGCGAGTCCCAGGGCGACGACCTCGGCGTGGGCGCTGGAGATCCCGCTGGCGAGGACGACGTTCACGCCGACCGAGACGATCCGGCCGGTGTCCCGCTCGGCGACGAGCGCGGCGAACGGACCGCCGTTGCCCTCCCGCCAGTTGCGGTCGGCGAGCCGGTGCACCAGGCGCATCCGGTCCTCGGCACCGGGCAACACACCCGGCACGTCGGCGAGTTCGTCGTCGATCCACGCGGGCAGCGCCACGCGGTACTCCTTGGCGATGTCGATCATGTGTCTCTCTCCATGGGGTCGGTCACCGTGCGGCGAGCGCACTGTGGCGTACGGCGACGGCGCGGGCCGCGCGGATCGCGGTGACCGTGCCCGTCAGGGTGACGTTGGCGGCCATCGCGGTGGGGACGACGCCGTTGCCGGCCAGGTACAGGTTGTCGTGGCCCCAGACCCTGCCGTCCGGGTCGCACACGGTGGTGCCGTCGTCGGCTTCACCGGCGCGGACAGTACCCGTGAGGTGCAGGGACGAACCCGGCGGCAACAGGGCCGACTCGGTCTCCGGGTCGAAGGGCCCGAACTCCTCGGCCAGTGAACGGACTTCGGCGAGCCCGCGTTCGATCAGCGCCCGGTCGGTGGCGGAGTACCCGAACTCGACGCGGATCCGGGGCAGTCCGGCGAGGTCGGTCTCGGTCGGCGAGAACACCAGCCGGTTCTCGGGCCGGGACTCGACGGGGACGTACAGCGAGAGGCCGACGGAGTGGGCGAGGGGGCGGCCGCCCTCGTCGACGTAGGTGCGGTTCATGATCTGGCCGTGGAAGGGCTGGGCGGGTCCGTTGCGGGGCAGCCAGAGCGAGTCGGTGCTGAACTCGCCGGGGCGCGGGAGGGGCAGGTCGGCGAGGTCGAGGCCGTGGCGGTCGAGGTCGAGCAGGACGCGGGCGGTGATGAAGGCGTGCTCGTTGAGGTGGGTACCGAGAGCCCGCGGGCGGATGCCGGAGGCGTAGAGGAGCTGCGGGGTGCGCAGGGCGTCGGCGCACACGATCACGGTGTCCGCGAGGAGTTCGGACTCGTGGCCGTCGGCGACCCGGCGCAGGTGAGCCCCGGTGACCCGGCCGCCCTCGGTGATCAGTGAGGTCACGAGGGTGCCGGTGACCAGGGTGAAGGCGGGGTCGCCGCCGCCCGCGAGCGTGGGGAAGATCGTCCCGGGCGCGGTGCGGGGCAGGGGGCCCTCGGTGGTGGCGGTGACGGCCATCGGCATGGGCTGCGGGACGCGGTCGTACGGGCCGATGCCGCCGTAGCGTCTGCGGAGCACGTCGAGGACCAGGTGGCCCACCTCAGTGGGGCCGATCGCGGCCGGGGTGACGGCGAGCAGTCGGCGCGCGGTGGCGAGGTCGGCGGTCCAGCGGCCGCGGTCGCCGAAGTCGAACACCTCGTCGCCCGCGGGCCACGGGGTCGCGGCGGTCCAGTGCACGCCCATGCCGCCGGCGTTCCAGGCGAGCGCGGCCCGGGGCATGGCCTCGGCATCCTCGCCGAAGGCGAGCGCGTGGAACATGCCGGGCGTCAAATCCCTGATGTGGTCCGGGACTTCGCGTACCACCTCGGCGCCGGTGTACATGCCCTGGATGCCGGTGGCGACCTGTTCGTTGTAGCGGGACCACAGGTCGGGATCGTCGAGGTCGTGCAGGTGCAGGCCGGGCGCGTCGCCGATCGGGGCGCCGCCGTCGACCATGGTCAGGCGCAGCGCCGGGTCGGCCTCGCGCAGCAGCCGGGCCACAACGGAGCCCATGATGCCGCTGCCCACGACGAGGACGTCGGTGCGGGGGATGTGCGTCAAGTCAGACTCCAGGAACGGGAGATGTGGGGGGCGTGTGGGTCGTAGGTCAAGTGCCCCGAGTGAGCGGCCGGAGGTCAGGTGCCCGGGGCGAGCGGGCCGAAGAGCTGGGTGTCCATGCGGTCGAGGGCGAGCTTCACGGCGCCGACGAGCGGGGCGTCGTGGCCTAGGGCCGTGGCCAGGACGTCGACCTCGGGCGCCCGAGCGGCCCGTAGCGCGGCGCGCACGCGGGGCAGCAGGACGTCGGACGCGTCCTCCACTCCGCCGCCGAGCACGAAGAGCGACGGGGCGACCGTCCAGGACAGGGTGGTGAGGATCGACGCGATGTACTCGACGAGTTCGTCGACCTCGGCGAGGGCGCCGGCGTCACCGGAGCGGGCCGCGTCGAACCGCGCGAGCGCGGCGGCGCGTTGGGCGGGCAGCGGGGAGGTGAGCCAGGCGATGGGCCGGTCGTCGACCGAGTCGACCGCCAGCGAGGGCGCCTCCACGATCTCGCCCGCCGCACCGTCGAGTCCGCGGTGCACGGCCCCGCGGATGAGGATGCCGAGGCCGGTGCGGTTCCCGAGCATCGCCCACACCACGTTGTCGTGGTCGGTCGCCACTCCTCGCCAACGCTCCGCGAGCGCACCGAGGTTGGCGTCGTTGTCGGCGAACCAGGGCACCGGGACCCGGCGGGCGAGTTCGTCCGGGAGGTGGACGTCCGTCCAGCGGGTGGTGTGCACCAGACGCCGTACGACTCCCTCGTCGTCGACGGCGCCACCGCTCGCCACGGCACCGGCCCGCACCCGGTCGAGAGTGCCGCCCGCGTCGTCCAGGGCCCGGCCGACCAGGTCCGCCACCTCATCCAGAGTGGCCCGCGGGTCCTGGTAGACCTTCAGCGGCCGGTGCGCCCGGCCGAGGATGCGGCCGCGCACGTCGGCGACGACCGCGGACACGTCGGCGGTGGTGATCCGGGCGGCGGCCAACAGGGCGTGTTCGGCACGGAGTTCGTAGCGGCGGGCAGGACGGCCCGCCGATCCGCTGAGCGGCACGCGGTCCAGCTCCGTCACCCAGCCCGCCTCGACCAGCGAGTCCAGGACGAGTTCGACGGTACGGCGGGACAGGCCCGTCTGCCCGGCGAGTTCGGTGAGCTTGCGCGGACCGGCGGAGACCGCCAACGCCCGCAGGATCACGGAGGTGTTGACGCGTCGTACGGCGCTCTGGTTCATCCCCGCCATCACCATGGCGCCGCCTCGGTCCGGGTCACGGGGTCGTAGACGCCGTGGGTGTCGGCGGCGAGGGGTGCGCCGGGGCGGCCGTACTCGCGGGCCGGGTCGCCGGGGGTGCCGGTGGCCCGGTCCCAGGGCGGGGTCTCGCCGTGGACGAATCCGACGAGGTCGGCGTGCATCCTCGTGGCGAGATCGGTCGGCGGGTTCGGGCCCAGGGCCTCGGGGACGCCGGAGGCGTCGAGGAGGTCGAAGAAGAAGGGGAGGTCGACGCAGTGGACGGCGCCGCCGAGGACGGGCGAGGGCCATTCGAAGGAGTACAGCCAGGTACCGGCGGACGCGTGGCGCCGGGCGGCCGCGGAGCGGGGGCAGACGGCGCGGAAGAGGGTGTCGGTGGGGCGGGTGCCGGCGGCGCGGGCCGCCCGCGCGGTGTGCGTGCCGGCCGAGCGGTCCTCCGGTGCCGGGCGGGTGCCGTCGCCCTGCTCCTCCGCCGGCGTACGGTCGCCGTCGAACTCGTCGCCGGTCGCGCCGAGCAGGAGCGGGACGTCATGGCCGTACTCCTTGAGGCCCTCGGCGACGGGTACCGGGAGGATGTCGTCGCCCACGAAGGGTCCGAGGGGCAGGGGGCCGGGGCCGCGCAGGTCGAGGACGGCGCGCTGGAGTTGCTCCAGGGTGCGGTCCGCGAAGCCCGCGCGGGTGGGCGGTACTGCGAGGGCGCGCCCGAGCCGAGCGAGGAACTCCCGTGTCGGGCGGGCGACTTCCGGGTGCGTGCCTTCGAAGAAGCCGCCCGAGATGCTCACCGCCCGCCGGAATCGGCCCCGCGCCGCCGGTGACGACAGCAGCGCCAGTACCGCCGCTCCCCCGGCCGACTGCCCGGCCACCGTGACCCGGGCCGGGTCGCCGCCGAACGCCGCGATGTTCTCCTGGACCCAGTCGAGCGCGAGCAGTACGTCCCGCAGGCCCAGGTTGCGCGGGACGCCGTCCAGGACGGCGAACCCGTCGACGCCCAGGCGGTAGCCGACCGTCACGGTGACCACGCCGGCGCGGGCGAAGGAACGGCCGTCGTACCAGGGGCTGGCCGGGCTTCCCGCGAGGAAGCCGCCGCCGTGGATCCAGACCAGGACGGGGCAGCCGTCCGCCTCGGGCACCGTCACGGAGACGTTCAGCACGTCGTCGCCCGGTATCGACGGCTCCGGGATGGTCGTCGTGGCGAACAGCGGGACGCGCTGCGAGGTCGGACCGGGCCGGGTCGCGTCGTACGGCTGGCGGAAGGGCGCCCGGGGGACGGGCGGGGCGAACCGCCGTACGCCGATGGGCGCTTCCGCGTAGGGGATGCCCAAGTACCGCCGTACGCCGTCGACTCGGTGTCCGACGACCGTGCCGACAGGGGTGCGCAGCGAGGTCTCCGTCATGGTCATCGCATGCCCGTCCCGGCGACGCCCTGCACGAAGTACCGCTGCAGGAACAGGAAGAGGACCAGCACCGGCAGCATCACGACGATCGCCCCGGCCAGCATCAGGCCGTAGTCGGTGACGTGGGCCGCGGCCTGGCTGGTGGCGGCGAGGCCGACCGGCAGGGTGTACGTGGACATGCTCTGGGCGACGATCAGCGGCCAGATGAAGTTGTTCCAGGAGGTGAGGAACGACATGATCGTGATCGTCGCGACGGCGGGCCCGGCCAGCGGCAGGAAGATCCGGAAGAAGATCCGGAACTCCCCCGCGCCGTCGATACGGGCCGCCTCCAGCAGCTCGTCGGGGACCGACAGGGCGTACTGGCGCATGATGAAGACGCACAGCGGCAGCGCGGCGGCGGGCAGCGCGATCCCGGTGAGGGTGTCCGCGAGCCCCAGATCGACGGTGATCACGAACTGCGGCACGAACACCGCGGTGAACGGCACCATCAGCGCCGCCATGACCGCCCCGAACGCGAGCCGCCTGCCCGCGAACTCCAGCTTGGCGAGGGCGTATCCGGCGGCCGAGGCGGCCACGATGTTGCCGACGACCACGATCGCCGCGACGACGACGCTGTTGACCAGGAACCGGCCGAAGCCCTGCGTCTCGAAGAGCCGGGTGAAGTTGTCGAGGGTCGGGTGCGCGGGGATCCAGGCGCCGGGGTCGGAGCGGATCTCGTCGAGGCTGCGCAGCGAACCGCTCGCCACCCAGGCGAAGGGGAGCAGGGTGAGCAGCGCGCAGAGGACCAACGCGCCGTAGAGAGCGGGGCGTCGGGTCATGTCCGGGACCTCAGCAGCCTGAACTGGACGAGACTGACCACGGCCACCAGCACCAGCATCACGAAGGACGCGGCCGACGACATCCCGAACTCCCCCGCGCCGAACTGCCGGTAGGTGTACAGCGCGACGGACTCGGTGGAGCCCAACGGGCCGCCGCCGGTGAGGAGATAGGGCTCGTCGAAGACCTGGAGGTAGAAGACGGTCAGCAGGACGGAGACCATGAGCGTGGTCGGCAGCAGCAACGGCAGGGTGATGTACCGGAGTTGGCGCCGGCGCCCGGCGCCGTCGAGGGCGGCGGCCTCGTACACGTCCCGCGGGACGGCCTGGAGCCCGGCGAGGAACAGCACCATCGCGGTGCCGAAGTTGCGCCAGACGCCGAGCAGGATGACCACCGGCATGGCGAGGTTCGGGTCGTCGAGCCAGTTGGGCCCGGCGAGGCCGACCGCGCCGAGCACCTTGTTGACGGTGCCGTCGGTGTTGAAGGCGTACTGCCAGATCAGCGCGACGGCGACGACGTTGGTGACGACCGGCGCGAAGAAGACCATACGGAAGACCCCGCGCAGCCGCCGGATCCCGGAGTTCAGCGCGAGCGCCAGCGCGAACCCGGCGCCCATGGTCAGCGGTACGCCGACGGCCACGAACACCCCGGTGTTCAGCAGGTCCCGGCGGAAGCTGTCGTCCTCGAACAGCCGGACGTAGTTGTCGAGGCCGGTGAAGTTGACCGCGAACGGGGTGCGCAGGTCGGCGCCGCGCAGGTCGGTGAGGCTGAATCCGAGCGCGGCGACGGTGGGGACCGCCGTGTAGAGGAGGAAGAGCAGGGCGAAGGGGGCGAGGAACAGCCACGCGACGGCCGTACGGCGGCCGCGGCGCACCCTGTGGCGGGTCGCCGGTGCCGGTGCGGCGGCCTCGGGAGCCCCTCGTACGAGAGTCGCCGTCATGTCGTGCCCGTGCCGACGCTCTCGGCGTACGCCTGGATGTTCGCGGCGGCCTTCTCGGCGGTCTCCTTGCCCTTGGCCACGGCCTCCATCTCCTTGCCGAGCCGGGTCGCGACCTGCTGCCAGGTGCCGACCTGGGGGAAGGCGCGGGTGTTCTTCAGCTGGGTGAAGAAGGCGTCCAGGAGCGGCTGGCCCTTGATGGCGGAGTCGTCCCAGGCGGAGATGACGGCCGGGAGGGAGCCGTACGCCTTGTACTGCGCGACCTGGGTCCCGGCGGTGGCGAGGTACCGGACGAGCTTCCAGGAGGCGTCCGCGTTGCCGCTGCCGGCGAGGACGCCCCAGCTGCCGCCCGCGGAGAAGGAGACGCTGCCGCCCGCTCCGGCGGGCAGGGGCGCGGTGCCGACGTGCGAGGCCGTCCAGCCCTTCTGCTTGGCGACGGCGTCGAGCTGGCCGATCACCCACGGGCCGGTGATCATGGCGGCGGTCTTGCCGGAGACGAAGTACGGCTGGGCGTCGAGGAAGGTGGGGCCGCTCGGGTCGGCGGTGCCCTCGGTGAAGAAGGACGCGTTGTACTTCAGGGCGTCGACCAGCTGCGGGGAGTCGAGGGTCCACTTGGCCCCGTCGCTCCCGCTGTTCCCGGAGCTCAGGAGGGAGCCGCCGGCCTGCCAGGCGTACATGGCGACATCCTGGCCGTTGAAGATGTCCCACCCGATGTCGGCGCCGAGGCCGTGCGCGGCGCCCGCGCCCTGGAGCGCCTTCAGGAACGGCGTCATCTCCTCCCACTTCTTCGGTGCCTGGGCACCCGCCTTCTTGGCCAGATCCGAGCGGTAGACGAGGGCGTAGGTGTACGCGTACCAGGGCACCGTGTACGCCACGTCGCCGACGACTCCGGCGTCCCAGAGGCTGCTGAAGAAGCTGCCCGGATCGACGAGACCGTCGGGCACGGCCCGCAGGGTCGAGGAGTCCAGGAACTGCGCCTGCGACTCGGGGAAGAACTGGGCGATGTCCGGTCCCCTGCCCGAGGCGATCGCCGCCTGGAGCTTGGTGTAGTACTCGCCGTTGGGGATCAGCGTGGTCTTCACGACCAGGCCGGGGTTGGCCTTCTTGAAGGGCTCGACGACCTTGCCGAGCACGTCGGCATCGCCCTGGGCGGCCCAGACGTTCACGGTGCCGGTGGCCGGGGAGGCGTCGACCTTCTGCGCGCTGCCGGAGGCGGCGGCCGTGTCGCCGCTCCGCCCGCAACCGGCCAGGGCGCCGCCGATCGCCAGACCGGCGGTCAGTCTGAGGGCGGCGCGTCGGGAGAGATGGGACACGGGGAACTCCTGTCTCACGAGGTCCCTGCCGACGTTATGAACCACGTGTTTCGGCCACGTGGCGATCCTCGCCCTCGATAATTTCGGAACTTGTAGCGAAATCACCCGAGGCCGTGTCGGGGCAGTTCTACGGCGATGCGGAGCCCGCCGGCCGGGCGCGGGGCCAGGGTGAGCGTGCCGTCGTGCGCGTGGGTGATGGTCCGGACGATGGCGAGACCGAGGCCGACCCCCGCGTGGTCGGTGTGGACCCGGTCGGTACCGCGCCGGAACGGCTCGGTGAGCGTCGAGACCAGCCCGGGGGTGAGCCGCTCGCCGGTGTTCTCGACGGTGAGGACGACCGTCCTGGCACGGACGCCGGTGGTCACCCGCACGGTGCCCTGTTCCGGCAGGTTGTGGGTGATCGCGTTGTGCACGAGGTTCATGGCCAGCTGGAGCAGGAGCGCCGGCGAGCCGGGCGCCGGGGCGATGTCGCCGCCGGTCTCGACGGTGACGCCGTGTTTCTCCGCGAGCGGCAGGAGGGTCTCGGTGGCCTCCTCCGCCAGGAGGGAGAGGTCGACGCGCTCCGGGGTGAAGGCCCGCCGCTCGGCGCGGCTGAGCAGGAGCAGGGCCTCGGTGAGGTCGATCGCCCGGGTGTTGACGACGTGCAGGCGCTCCAGGAGTTCGGCGCCGTCGTGGTCCGGGTCGGTGCGGGCCACGTCGAGGAGCGCCTTGGAGATCGCCAGCGGGGTGCGCAGTTCGTGCGAGGCGTTGGCCGCGAAGCGCCGCTGTTCGGCGACCTGCGCCTCCAGCCGGGCGAGCATCGCGTCGAAGGCGTCGGCGAGTTCGCGGAACTCGTCGGCCGGGCCCGGCAGTCGGATGCGGTGGGAGAGCGATCCGGTGGCGGCCAGCCGGGTGGCGTCGGTGATGCGGGCCAGCGGGGCGAGCATCCGGCCGGCGAGGATCCACCCGCCGACGAGGCCGAACACCAGCAGGAACCCCAGCACGGCGGCCGCGGTCGGGGCGAAGGCGCGGACGACCGAGAGGCGGTAGTCGGGTTCCATGACGAGCCCGACGTGCGGCACCCGGGTCAGGAAGACCCACCCGGCGACGAGGATCAGGGCACCGGCCACCATGAGGAACCCGGCGTAGCTGAGGGTGAGTTTGAGGCGGACGCTCAAGCCTGGCTCCCTAGCCACGGCCGGCCCCCGCGTCGATGCGGTAGCCGACGCCCGGCACCGTGGCAATGATCCAGGGTTCGCCGAGCCGTTTGCGCAGTGCGGAGACGGTGATGCGGACGGCGTTGGTGAACGGATCGGCGTTCTCGTCCCACGCGCGTTCCAGGAGGTCCTCGGCGCTGACGACACCCCCCTCGGCGGCGACGAGGACGTCGAGAACCGCGAACTGCTTCCTGGTCAGCGCGACGTAACGGCCGTCCCGGTAGACCTCCCTGCGGAACGGGTCCAGCCGCAGGCCCGCGATCTCCCGTACCGGCGGCCGGTGATGGGCGCGTCTGCGGTCGAGTGCCCTGAGCCGGAGCGCGAGTTCCTGGAGTTCGAAGGGTTTCGTCAGGTAGTCGTCGGCGCCGAGTTCGAACCCGGAGGCCTTGTCGTCGAGACGGTCGGCCGCGGTGAGCATGAGGATCGGCATCCCGCTGCCGGAGGCCACGATGCGGGTGGCGACCTCGTCGCCGGACGGACCCGGGACGTCGCGGTCGAGGACGGCGATGTCATAGGAGTTGACGCTCAGCAACTCCAGCGCGGTGTCGCCGTCCCCCGCGATGTCCGCCGCGATCGCCTCCAGACGCAGCCCGTCGCGGACGGCCTCGGCCAGATACGGCTCGTCCTCGAGGATCAGCACACGCATGCCTCTCAGGCTACGGGCGGGCGCATATCGTCGCCGTATCGAAAACCGCATACGGGTCGGCAACACCGGGCTTCCTTGACTGACGGCATGACGCGAACCCGGTTTGTAGTCGCCAGTCTGATCGCCGTCGGCCTGACGGTCGTCGTCGCACTGATCACCGCGGCCCTCGGGGGCCGCCCCGGCGGGGTCGGCGAGGCCGACGGGGTCGTCCCCGACGGGGTGACGGTCTTCGACGACTCGTACCCCGCCGTCTCCCGCCTCGATCCGGCCCTGCTCAAGGCGCTCCGCCGGGCGGCGCGGGCCGCCGCGGACGACGGCGTCACGTTCCACGTCAACAGCGGCTGGCGCTCCCCGGCCTATCAGGAACAGCTGCTTCGCGAGGCGACGGCCAAGTACGGCTCGGCGCGGGAGGCCGCTCGATGGGTGGCCGGTCCGACGACGTCCCTGCACGTGAAGGGGGCCGCCGTCGACCTCGGAGGCTCCGACGCGACGCAGTGGCTGTCGGAGCACGGTGCCGCGTACGGGCTGTGCCAGATCTACCGGAACGAGCCCTGGCACTACGAGTTACGCGCGCACGCGGCCGACGGAGGGTGCCCGGACATGTACGCCGACGCCACCCAGGACCCGAGGCTGCGGCGGTGACGGCCGCCGAAATCGCCTTTCGCCCGCTGCCGCACGGGAGTTAGGGTCCGTGCGGAGAGCGACTCACGAGGAGCGAGGACATGCCCGGTCGTCCGAGCACGCGTTGACGCCTGTGGCCGTGAACGGCCCGTCATCGCGTGCTGCCCATGATGCGCGGCACAGCGAGCCTTCCTTCTGTCTTCGGTCCTCCGAGGGGTTCCCGTGCCGTCTTCTTCCGCCACGCCTTCCTCCACCGCTCTGTGGCGCAACGCAGACTTCCGCCGGCTCTGGTTGGGCCAGACGGCCTCCCAACTCGGCGAGCACACAAGCCTGGTGGTCCTCCCGCTCTTCGCCGTCCTCGCACTCGACGCCGGGGCGGGCGAGTTGGGCGCACTGCGTGCGTTGGGCCAGGCACCGGTCCTGCTGCTGTCGCTGTTCGTCGGCGCCTGGGTGGACGGATGGCGCACCCGTACGGTGATGGTGCTGACGGACGCGGGCCGGGCGCTGGCCCTGGGCGCCGCCGCCGTGGCCGCTCTCCTCGGCGTGCTCAGCCTGCCCGCGCTGCTCGTGGTCGCCTTCGCCGTCGGCGCCCTGTCCGTGGTCTTCGACGTGGCCTACCAGGCGTCCCTGGTACGGCTGTTGGCGCGGGACCAGTTGGTGCGGGGCAACAGCGCGCTGGAGGGCAGCAGGTCCGCCGCGCAGATCGGCGGCCCCGCGCTGGGCGGTGCGCTGGTGACCACGCTGTCGGCGCCGCTCGCGGTCGCCTTCGGCGCGGTGTGCTTCGCGCTGTCGTTCCTGTCGCTACGACGGGTGCGGCACCGCGAATCGGTCCCGGAGCGCCCCGCGCCGCTGTGGCGGCGGATCCACGAGGGCCTGCGTTTCGTCGCCGCCGACACCTCGCTGCGGACCGTGTGCCTCGCGTCGGCCGCCTTCCAGTTCTTCTTCGCGGCGGTGATGACCGGCTACCTGCTCTTCCTCCCGAGGGATCTGCACCTGTCGGGCACCGCCGTGGGACTGGCCCTCGCGGCGACGGGTCCGGGCGCGCTCGTGGGCGCGGTACTCGCCGCGCACCTGCCGGGCCGCTTCGGCCACGGCCTGGTCCTGGTGGGCGCGGCGGCCCTCGGCAACGGCGCGTTCCTGTTCGTCCCCGCCCTGCACGGCTCCCCCGTGCTGACGGTTCCGGCGCTCGTGACGGTCAACTTCGTCTTCGGCACGTTCAGTCAGCTGGTGAACGTCACGGTCATCGCCGTCCGGCAGACCGTCACCCCGCACGCCCTGCAGGGCCGCGCGGCCGCGACGATCACCTTCGCCGGCATGGGCACGACCCCGTTCGGCTCCCTGCTCGGCGGCTTCCTCGCACAGACGTGGGGGACGCGCCCCGCCCTCGCGCTGACGGCCGCGGGCATGCTCCTCTCCCCCGCGCTGATGGCCCTCTCCCCCTTGTCCCGCCTGGGCCGCACCCTCCCGACCGTGAAGGGGGCCGCGGCCGGCTGAGCACGACCTCTCGGGAACACCCTCGGGCCCCGTTCCGGGAGAACCTGCGCCCTGGACTCGTCGCCGTGGACCGCGACGAGTGGTTCTCAGGTCGGTGGGCCGGCGTCGGTCAGAGGGAGCACCAGCCGGAAGGTGCAGCCGTCGCCCGGCGCGGTGTCCAGTTCGACACGGCCGCCGTGGCCCTGGGCGATCGCCGACGCGATGGCGAGGCCGAGGCCGCTGCCGCCCCGGTCGCGGGAGCGGGAGGGGTCGACCCGGTAGAAGCGCTCGAAGACCCGCTCGGCCTCCTCCGGGGAAAGCCCCGGTCCCCGGTCGGCGACCTCGATCACGCCCATCGGCGTGGACTCGGCCAGGGGCGGGGAGGCGCTGGTGCGGCCGGGCCGGTCCGTGCCACCGAAGGCCGTACCCGCTCGGGCCGTGCCGACGCGTACGTCGACCGAGGTACCCGGCGGGGTGTGGACGAGGGCGTTGGACAGCAGGTTGTTGACGACCTGGAGCAGCCGGTCGGGGTCGCCCACCGTCTCCACGACCTCCAGTTCCGCGTCCTCGGTACTCGCGCCGAGCGGGCTGAGGGTGCTGAGCGGGCTGAGCGTCACGCGGTGCTCCCCGTCCGCGCGGACGGCCGCCGCGCTCACCGCGTCGGCCGCGAGGGACAGCAGCTCGACGGGGTCGCTGCGGTAGGCGGGCTGGTGGTCGAGCTTGGCGAGCAGCAGGAGGTCGTCGACGAGGAGGTTCATGCGCTCGGCGTTGCGGGCGATCTGCTCGTCGGCCTCCCGCCGCTGCTCGGCGGGCCGGTCCGGATGACGCAGGGCCAACTGCGCGAAACCCTGCACGGTGGTGAGGGGCGTCCGCAGCTCATGCCCGGCGTCGGCGACGAAGCGGCGCAGCCGGGCCTCCGAGAACTCCCGCTGCCGCAGCGCCTGTTGGAGCCGGTCGAGCATGTCGTTGAGTACGGTGCCCAGGCGGCCGGTCTCGGTGCGCGGATCGGTGTCGGACAGCCGTAGGCCGAGATCCCCGGCGGTGATGGCCTGAGCCGTCCGCTCCATGCGGGTCAGCGGCAGCAGGCCGAGGCGGACCACCGAGCGGCCCACGGCGACCAGACCGAGGACGGCCGCGCCCAGGGCGACGGCGTTGAGGGCGAGTTGCTTCGACACGGCTCCCTCCACCGTGTCGAGGGGCAGGGCGACCACGTACGAGGTGCCTCGCGCCGGGGCCTCCCGCCACAGGACCCGCCACCGGCCGTCCCCGGACTCGGCGGGGACGGTGGTCTCCCGTCCCCGTGTCAGGCCCAGCCCGGCGGTGGACGGTGCCAGTCCCGGGCCCGGCTTGGCGCCGCCGCCGAGGGTGCCCTGTTGCTCGCCCGAGGCGTCGTAGAAGGTGACCCGGAAGTCCGAGGGCAGGGTGACGGAGTCCGGTGCGGGCGCGACGGCCGGCCCGGCGGGCCGCGTGAAGGCCCGGTCCGGGAGGGTGAAGTCCGTGAGCTGCTCGTCGACCCGGTTCAGCAGCCAGGAGTGCATGCCCGCGACTCCGACGGCCTGTGCGGTCAGGACCACGGCCGCGGCCAGCAATGTCACACCCCACACGAGCCGGCCGCGCAGCGAGCGGGGACGCGGTCTCCAGCGGCGACGGCTCACTGGTCGGCTCCCGCGGTGTGGCCCTGGGGAAGCCGCAGGCAGTAGCCGACGCCGCGCACGGTGTGCAGCAGGGGCGGATCGAAGCGGTCGATCTTGCGGCGCAGGTACTTGATGTACGTCTCGACGATACGGCCGTCGCCCGCGAAGTCGTAGCCCCACACCTGGTCGAGGATCCTGCTCTTGCTCAGCACCCGGTTGGGGTTCTCCAGGAGGTAGGTGAGCAGGTTGAACTCGGTCGGGGAGAGCGGGACGTACTCGCCGGCGCGGTGCACTTCATGGGCGTTCTCGTCCAGTTCCAGGTCGGCGAAGCGCAGGATCCCGTCGTCGGTGCCGGACAGGTGGTCCGGACTGGTCCGGCGCAGGATCGCGCCGATGCGCAGCAGCACCTCCTCGATGCTGAACGGCTTGGTCACGTAGTCGTCGCCGCCCGCGCTCAGGCCGGCGATGCGGTCGGCGAGTTCACCGCGCGCCGTCAGGAACAGCACCGGCGTCCGGATCCCGCCCGCGCGCAGTCTGCGGGTGACCTCCAGGCCGTCCAGGTCGGGCAGCATGACGTCGAGGAGCACGAGGTCCGGGCGCCGGTCCTCCACGTCGCGCAGGGCGTCCCGGCCGGTGGCGGAGCCGTGGACCTCGTAGCCGGACAGTCGCAGCGCCGACTCCAGCAGCATGCGGATGCTGGGGTCGTCCTCGACCACGAGGAGGCGGGGCGGGGCGGGCTCGGCGGCCGGGTCGGGCATGGTGCTGTGGGGTCCGTTCTGCCGGGGCCGCTACTTGGTCGACGTCTGGGCGGAGCAGTCGTACAAGGTCGTGCTCATGGCGCCCATCATGCCGCCCGCGGTGGCGCCGCCGCCGTCCGCGCTGCCGCCGTACTCCTCGGCGGGGACCTCCGTGCAGTGCCCGGTGATCCAGTCGGACCGCTCGCTGGCCGCGCTGTTCCCGCCGCCGATTCGGGCGGGCAGGCCGCCGCCGGACGAGCCCAGCACGTAGCGCAGTTCGCCGCTGCCGGTCCACTTCTCCAACTGCCGGACGGAGGGGGCGTTGTCGGTACCGCTGAAGCCGCCCATGCCGATCACGGTGGCGTCGCTGTCCAGGATGTAGGTGGCCGCGCCGGTGGCTCCGCCTTCGACCGCGAGGGTGATGCGGGCGCCCCGGGAGTGTTCGGTGGCGTAGGCGAGGATCTTGCGCTGGTCGGAGGTGAGGGAGGTGTCGCGCCCCGCTCCGCCGAATGCGCCCGCGCGACCGCCGGTGCCGGTGCCGCTGCCGGCTTCGGGGAGCGACGGCATGGTGCCGCCGGCGCCCGACCCAGGGACGCCCGCTCCGGAACCCCCGCCGGCTCCTGGCGCCTCGAAGCCCTCCGGAATCTCACCGTTCCCGCCGCCTCCCGGCGTCTCCATACCTTCCGGCAGATCACCGTTCCCGCCGCCACCCGGCATCGCGAACCCCTCCGGCAGAGCACCGCCCGGCACCCTGCCGCCCCCGCCGAAGGCGAGCGACGCCGGTCCCGCCGTCGGGTTCGCCCCGCCCATCGCCGATCCGGATCCAGAATCGGCCGTCACGCTCACGGCCCACGCGCCCGGTGCGAGCAGGACCGCCAGCACCGCTCCCCCGGCGGCGGCCGCCGACAGCCGCGGCCTCAGCGTCGCGGCGGCCAGCAGGACCGCCGCGACCAGCCCCGCCACCAGGACCGCCCAGGCCAGCCACCCGTGCCAGGACGGCACCCGGCGGATGACGACCACCGCCCACGCCACGGCCGACAGCACGGTCCCGGCGCCCACCGGCAGCGCCCAGCGGGCCCCGGCCCGGTGCGCCCGCGCCAGCGCGATGACCAGGCCCGCGGTCAACGCGGCGACGGCCGGGGCGAGTTGGGTCGTGTAGTACGGGTGGAACGTGCCCTCCTGAGTGGAGAACACCAGCCCGCACACCACCAGCCAGGTCCCCCACAGCACCCACCCGGAACCCGCGAGCGCCTCCCCCGCCGAGCCGCTGCCGCGCCGCCGCAGCACCACCCCGGCCACGGCGACGGCCAACGCCACCGCGCTCACCGGCAGCAGCCAGCTGATCTGCCCGGCCACCTGGTCGTTGAACAGCCGCAGCAGCCCGGCCTCACCGCCGAACGCCCCGCCGATGTTGCCCATGCCGCCGCTGCCCGCGCTCTCGCCGAAGATCCGGCCGAGCCCGTTGTACCCGGTCACCAGATCCCAGGCGCCGCCGTCGGTACTGCCCCCGATGTACGGCCGCTCCCCCGGCCACCAGGCGACCATCGCCACCCACCACAGCGAGGAGACGGCACACACGGCACCGGCGATCAGCAGCCGTCCGACCCGTGCGAGCCAGGTGCCGGTCGCGCCGACCAGCCAGGCCGCGGCCAGCGCCGGCAGCACCATCCAGGCCGCCATCATCTTCGTGAGAAAGCCGCAGCCGATCAGGAATCCGCTCGCGCACAGCCACCACGTGCCGTGCCTTTCGGAGCCGGCCTGGAGGGCACGGGTGAGGGCGTACGCCGCCGAGACCAGGAACAGCACCAGCAGCGTGTCGGGGTTGTTGTCCCGGTTGATCGCCACGGTGATCGGGGTCAGGGTCATCACCAGGGCGGCGAGCAGCGCCGCGCCCTCACCGGCCCAGCGGCGGACGGTGCGGTGCAGGACGAAGACCCCGGCGACCCCTTCCACCAGCTGGGGCAGGATCAGTGCCCAGCCGTGCATCCCGAAGACCTTGCTGCTGATCACCTGCGGCCACAGCGCACCCGGCGGTTTGTCGACGGTGACGACTCCGGCGGGGTCGAAGGAGCCGAACAGGAAGTTCGTCCAGCTGTGGCCCATCGACTTCACGGCGGCCGAGTAGTAGCTGTTGCCCCAGCCGAGGGAGCCGAGCGCCCAGCCGTACAGCACGGCCGCCAGGAGCAGGATCGCCGCCGACGCGGCGGGGGCCGCCCAGCGAGGCAGGGCGCGGCCAGTGACAGGGAGGCGGCTGACGGTGCCCGTCCGCGCCTCGGTGATGTCGGTCATCGTGGGATTCGCTCTCAGCAGGTCATACGGAGGTACGGCGGCGGAACACGGCCAGCCGCAGCACCAGGAAGCGGATGCCGGTCACCAGGACCGAGGAGACGGCCAGGACGAGGCTCTCGGCGGCGGCCGACGCGTCCGGTACGGCGTCGCGGAAGACCAGGACGGCCGCCGAGGTGATCAGGTACCCGACGACGAACAGCGCGCCCGCGCCCAGGTGGGCACGTCCGGCACCGACGCCGTCCGCGGCGTAACGGAAGGTGAGCCGGCGATTGGCCTCGGTGTTCAGGAGCGTGAGCACCAGCAGGGAGCCGAAGTTGGCCGCGGCGGGCGGCCACCAGCCACGCAACAGCCAGTACAGCAGGGCCTGTCCGACGGTCGAGGCGATGCCGATGACGACGAAACAGCTGATCTGCCAGGCGAGTTGGGAGCGGTCCGCATCCGGTGCGAGAACCGCGTCGGGGTGCTCGGCGGCCGGCCGCGGACGGGCCGGAACCGGAACACGGGCCGCGCCGGACGCCTTCAGCCGGGCCATCCGCCACAGCCCCTTGAGGTCGTCGGTCGCGGTGCCGACGACGTCCACCCGGGTGTCGACGTCCTCCACCCAGTCGACGGGGACCTCGTGGATCCGCAGCCCGTTGTGCTCGGCGAGCAGCAGCAGTTCGGTGTCGAAGAACCAGGCGTCGTCCTCGGTCTTCGACAGGAGCGGACGCAGTACGTCGGTACGGGCCGCCTTGAACCCGCACTGGGCGTCGCTGAAGCGGGCGCCGTGGGTGAGCCGGATCAGGGCGTTGTAGCAACGCGAGATCAGCTCCCGGCGCAGTCCGCGCACGGTACGGGCGCCGGAGGCGAGACGGCTGCCGATGGCGAGGTCGGAGTGGCCGCTGGCGAGCGGGGCGATCAGCGGCAGCAGCCCGTCGAGCCCGGTGGACAGGTCGACGTCCATGTACACGACGATCTCGGCGTCGCTGGACGCCCACACGGTACGCAGCGCCAGGCCGCGCCCCTTGCGGTCGAGGTGGACGACCCCGACACCGGGCAACTCCTCGGCCAGTTCCCGGGCCACCGCGAGGGTCCCGTCGGCACTGGCGTTGTCCGCCACCGTGATCCGCCAGGGGTACGGCAACTCGTCCCGCAGCCGCGCGTGCAGGGTGCGGACGCAGCCGGGCAGCGCGCGTTCCTCGTTGTAGACCGGGATGACGATCTCGACGGTCGGCGTACGCGTCCCGGCCGGGTCCGTGCCGTCGGCCGGCGCCGGAGGCTGGAAACTCCGAGCCGTACGCAAGCCACTGAATGTGTGCGTCATGGGTTCCTCAGGGCTGGGGGTCGTGGGGGCGGCTCCCGTGCCCACCCGCGTTCGGGCGGCGCACCGGTCGACTCTGACCCGCGCGACAGGGGAAACCCGGGGAGAAGACCGAGAACTGACGGGGAGTCAGCTGTCGGTTCGCCGAGAGGACGTCGTTCGACCACCTGAAGGGCTTCCGTCTGAAGGGCTTCCGTCTGACGGAAGCCGCGTTGCGCGGTACCCGCGGTCGTCAGGACGCTGAGTCCAACCACGGCACGCGGGGCGACGGCGCCCCGCCGACAGGGACGGGAACACCATGCCGCACATGACCGCCTTCGCCAGGAACCAGTGGTACGTCGCCGCCTACAGTCACGAGGTCGGGCGGGAGGAGCTGCTCGGGCGGACGATCCTCGGGGAGCCCCTCGTCTTCTACCGGACCGAGGAGGACGGGACGCCGGTCGCGCTGGCGGACCGGTGTGTGCACCGGCGGTTCCCGCTGCACGAGAAGCCCAGCCGGCTCGACGGCGACAAGCTCGTGTGCGGGTACCACGGGTTCACGTACGACACGACGGGTACCTGTGTGTACGTGCCCGGGCAGAAACGCGTACCGCGCACCGCGCGCGTCGCCTCGTACCCGGTCGTCGAGCTGGACTCCCTGATCTGGGTGTGGATAGGCGACCCGGCGCTCGCCGACGCCGACACGATCCCGCGCGCCCGGCACCTCGACTCCCCCGGCTGGGTCACCGTCCGCGGCATGGAGCCGATCGACGCCGACTACGGCCTCCTCGTCGACAACCTCCTCGACCTCTCCCACGAGACGTATCTGCACGGCGGCTACATCGGCACCCCCGAGGTCGCCGAGACCCCGATCACCACGGAGGTCGACGAGGGCGCCGGCATCGTGCGGGTGAGCCGGCACATGGACGACGCCGAGTGCCCGCCGTTCTACGCCAGGTCGACCGGCATCGAGGGCCGGATCACACGCTGGCAGGACATCGAGTACCACGCCCCCTGCCTGTACCTGCTGCACAGCCGCATCGCCCCGGTCGGTGTGCTGCCGGAGGCGGACGGCAGCGACCCGAACGGCTTCCACACCGAGATCACGTACGCCATCACGCCGTCCGCCGACGGCCATGTGTACGACTTCTGGATGGTCTCGCGGGACTGGGCGACCGAGGACGCCGAGGTCACCGAGTTCCTGCGGGGCAACAACCACACGGTGGTCATGCAGGACGTGGACGCCCTCAACCTGCTCCAGAGGACGCTCGGCACCGAGCGGACCGGCTACCAGGAGCTGAGCATCAACATCGACACCGGTGGCCTCGCCGCCCGCCGTATCCTCGCCCGGCTGGTCGAGGAGGGCGACAAGCCCGTGGAGAAGGTCCTGTGAGCAACAGCCCCACCGGGGAGGTCTACCGCATCGACTGGCTGCCGGGCACCGACACCCTGCACGGCACCTGTCACTGCGGCCGCGAGCACACCGCGCAGGACCCGATCGAGATGTGGGAGTGGATGCTCGCCCACCCCCAGGGACACGAGCCCTCTTCGGGACCCGAGCCACAAGGAAACAGCTCATGAGTGACGCGTACGAAGCCGAACTCGTCGTCGACCGCAGGGACTTCGCGGCCGACGGCGTGCTCGCCCTCACCCTGCGCCACCCGCTGGGCGAGCAACTGCCTTCCTGGGAACCGGGCGCGCACATCGACGTGGTCCTCGGGCCCGGTCTGGAGCGGCAGTACTCGCTGTGCGGCGACCCCGCCGACCGCACGTCCTGGCGGATCGCCGTCCTGCGCGAGCCCGAGGGGCGCGGCGGATCCGCCCATGTGCACGAGCAGTTGGGGCGGGGCGACAAGGTCCGGGTCCGCGGCCCGCGCAACCACTTCGCCCTGCTGCCCGCGCCCCGCTACCGCTTCGTCGCGGGCGGCATCGGCATCACGCCGATCCTGCCGATGCTGGCGGCTGCGGAGGCGCAGAAGGCCGAGTGGACCCTTCTCTACGGCGGCCGGAACCGCAACTCCATGGCGTTCACCGAGGAGTTGAGCCGGTACGGCGATCGTGTCACCGTCGCTCCCCAGGACGAGACCGGTCTGCTGGACCTGCCGTCGGTGCTGGACGGCGTCCCGGACGGCACGCTCGTCTACTGCTGCGGCCCCGGTGCGCTGCTGGACGCCGTCGAATCGCGCTGCCCGGCCGGACTGCTGCACGTGGAGCGGTTCGCGCCGAAGGAGCAAGTGACCGGCGAGAACACGGAGTTCGAGGTCGAGCTGGCGCAGTCCGGCCGGACCGTCGCCGTCCCCGCCGACGTCTCCGTGCTCGACGCCGTGCGCGCCGCCGGTGTGGAGGTGCTGTTCTCCTGCACCGAGGGCACCTGCGGGACCTGCGAGACGGACGTCCTCGACGGGACCCCGGACCACCGGGACTCGGTGCTCACGGACGAGGAGCGGGAGGCCGGGGAGACGATGATGATCTGTGTGTCCCGGTGCCGGGGGAAGCGGCTCGTCCTGGACCTGTAGCCATCGCCAGGTCGGCCTCGATCGCCGCCACCGTCTCCAGCAGCGGCGGCAGCAGGTCCCGCCGTACCGCCGCCAGGGTGGTGCGGCCGGCCTGCACCGGGATGTTGACCGCCGCCACCACCTCGCCGTCCCGGTTCCGTACCGGGGCGGCGATCGAGCGCAGCCCCTCCTCCAACTCCTGGTCGACCAGGGCGTGTCCCTGCCGCCTAACTCGGTCCAGCTCTGCCCGCAACAGGTCGACGGAGACGATCGTGCGGGCCGTGACCGGCTTCAACTCGACTTGCGAGAGCCGGAGTTCGAGGTCCGCCGCGGGCACGTGCGCCAGAATCACCCGGCCCACCGAGGTGACGTACGCCGGGAAGCGCGTCCCGACCGTGATCGCCGCCGTCATGATGCGGCGCGCGGGCACCCTCGCCACGTACACGATGTCGTCGCCGTCGAGCACGCACAGGGACGACGACTCCCGTGTCCGCTCGACGAGTTGCTCCAGATGCGGCTCGGCGATCTGGGCGAGCGAGAAGCTCGACAGGTAGGAGTAGCCGAGTTCGAGGACGCGCGGGGTGAGCCGGTAGGAGCGGCCGTCCGCGCGGACGTAGCCGAGGTCGGCGAGGGTGAGCAGCAGCCGGCGGGCGGCGGCGCGGGTCAGGCCGCAGGCGCGGGCGACCTCGCTGAGGGTGCGCGCCGGGTGCTCGGCGTCGAAGGAGCGGATGACGGCGAGGCCACGCTCGAAGGACCTCACGAAGTGCGGTGCGCGGGCTGCCTGGTCCATCATCGTCTCCAGACTGTCAACAATTATGTCAGCCAAACCCATTGACCGAGTCGTGCGGCGGCCTCTACGTTCCCTCAGCACCAACTGAGCACTACTGTGCGGTGTGCGCACAACCTGTCGGAACAACGAAGTCTGCACAGGAGGAGCCATGCGTCGCCTGCTCGCCGCGCTTGCGGCCGGAGCATTCCTGGTCACCGTGTCGGCCTGCGGCTCGTCCGACGACTCGGGGGCCGCGGACGGAGGGTCGTCGTCCGGTGGCACCACCACCCTCAAGCTGGGACTCATCCCCATCGTCGACGTGGCCCCCGTCTATCTGGGCCAGAAGAAGGGCTTCTACAGCGAGCGGGGCCTGAAGCTGGAGATGTCGACCGCGCAGGGCGGCGCGGCGATCGTGCCCGGAGTGGCCAGCGGACAGTTCCAGTTCGGGTTCTCCAATGTCACCTCCCTGCTCATCGCCCAGTCCAACGGCGTCCCGATCAAGGCGGTTTCGAACGGCATCGCATCGACGGGCGTCGAGGGCAAGGACTTCGCCGCGATCATGGTGAAGAAGGGCAGCGCGATCAAGGACTCCAAGGAGCTGCAGGGCAAGAAGGTCGCGATCAACACCCTGAAGAACATCAACGAGTCCGCGGTGCGCGAGTCGGTCCGCAAGGCCGGCGGCGACCCGGACAAGGTGAAGTTCGTGGAGCTGCCCTTCGACCAGATGCCCGCCGCGCTGGAGAAGGGCGAGATCGACGCGGCCTGCGTGGTCGAGCCGGCGCTGGCCACCATCAAGAGCCAGGGCGGCGTGGAGATCGCCTCACCGCTGGTGGACATCGCCAAGGACACCACGGTGGCGATGTACTTCACCTCGACGCAGTACCAGCAGCAACACCCGGACATCGTGAAGAAGTTCCAGGAGGCCACCGCCGAGTCCCTCGCGTACGCCGACCAGCACCCCGACGAGGTACGGCAGATCGTGACGACGTACACGAAGATCCCGGCCTCGGTGCTGGCCCAGGTGACCCTCCCGAAGTGGCCGGCCGAGCCGAACAAGGCGTCGATCGAGGCGCTGGCGAAGCTCGGTGAGGAGGACGGGTTCTTCAAGAAGACCCCCGACGTGGACGCGCTCCTTCCGTGAGGTTCCAGAACGCGGCGCTGGGCGCCGCCGGGCTCGCGGCCTTCCTCGCCCTGGGCGAGGCGGTGCCGCGGCTCGGCCTGGTCAAGGAGGAGTACTTCCCGCCGACCAGCAAGATCGCGGGCGCCCTCGGGGACGAGCTCTCCGACGGCGCCTTCTGGACGGCGCTCGGCGACACGCTCACCGGCTGGGCGGTCGGCCTGGCCATCGCGGCCTCGGCGGGCATCGTCATCGGGGTGTTCCTCTCCGTGGTGCCGTATCTGCGCGAGGCGACGGCGTCCACGATCGAGTTCCTGCGCCCGATCCCCTCGGTCGCCCTCATCCCGCTGGCAGTGCTGTTGTACGGCACCGAACTGCGCTCGGTGCTGTTGCTCGTCGTCTACGCCTCCTTCTGGCAGGTCCTCATCCAGACGCTGTACGGCGTCCAGGACGTCGACCCGGTCGCCGAGGAGACAGCGCGGTCGTACGGTCTCGGCACCTGGGCGCGGATCCGGCACGTGCTGTGGCCGACCGCGCTGCCGTATGTGATGACCGGCATCCGGCTGGCGGCGGCCGTCGCGCTGATCCTCGCCATCACGGCCGAACTCGTCATCGGCGCACCGGGGTTGGGTGCCCGGATCGCGGTCGCGCAGACCTCGCAGGCGGTGCCGGAGATGTACGCGCTGATCGTGGTGACCGGGCTGCTGGGGCTGCTCATCAACGTCGGCGCGCGTACCGTGGAGCGGCGGGCGCTGGCCTGGCACCAGTCGGTGCGCGGGGAGGTGGCGGTGTGAGGCGCGGAGTGCGGGGCCTGCTGCTCAGGCTGTTCTTCGTGGTCGCGCTGCCCGCGCTGCTGCTCGCGGGCTGGTGGCTCGCCTCGGACGACAGCACGGACGTCTTCTGGCCGCCGCTGCGGACGATCCTGAAAACCTTCCCGGACGTGTGGACCGCCGAGCGGCTGCGGGACGACGTCGTGCCCAGCATCCTGCGGCTGACCGGCGGTTACGCCATCGCGGCCCTGGTCGGGGTGGTGGTCGGCACGGTCATCGGCTCCTACCGGCGGGTGCGCGCGGTGTGCGAGCCGGTCCTGGAGTTCCTGCGCGCGGTGCCGCCGCCGGTGCTGGTGCCGGTCATCATGCTGTTCGCGGGGATCGGGAACACCAGCAAGGTGCTGGTGATCACGGCCGGCTGTGTGTGGCCGATCCTGCTCAACACCGTCGAGGGCGTCCGCGCAGTCGACCCGGTGATGGCGGAGACCGCCCGGTCCTATGGCATCAGGGGTCCCGCCCGGCTGCGCCATGTCGTACTGCGCTCGGCGAGCCCGCAGATCTTCGCGGGGCTGCGCCAGGCCCTGTCCATCGGGATCATCCTGATGGTCATCAGCGAGATGTTCGCGGCCAGCAGCGGCATCGGCTTCACCATCGTGCAGTTCCAGCGGAGCTTCGCCATCCCCGACATGTGGACCGGCATCCTCGTGCTCGGCCTGCTCGGCTTCCTGCTCTCCGTCGTCTTCCAGCTGGTCGAGCGGCGGGTCCTCGCCTGGTACCACGGCCTGCGCGCCTCGGCCCGGCGGTCCCCGTGAGTCCCGGATTCGTGAAAGGGCGGTCCATGCACGCACTTGTCGTATCCGGCCTCAAGAAGGTCTACGAGGGGTCCGGCCGCCGGGTGGAGGCGGTGCGGGACCTCACCTTCACCGTGGAGGCGGGCGAACTCGTCTGTCTCGTCGGCCCGTCGGGCTGCGGCAAGACGACCCTGCTGAAGTGCATGGGCGGCCTGCTCACCCCGACCGGCGGCGAAGTCCTGCTGGCAGGAAAGAAGGTGAACGGCCCGCCGCCCGGCATGGCCTTCGTGTTCCAGGAGTACGGCCGCAGCCTGTTCCCCTGGATGCGGGTGCGCGAGAACGTCGAACTCCCGCTCAAGCAGAAGGACCTGCCCAAGGCCAGGCGGCGCCAACTGGTCGCCGACGCGCTGGAGTCGGTGGACCTCGCGGACGCCGCCGGAGCGTACCCCTGGCAGCTGTCCGGCGGGATGCAGCAACGCGTCGCGATCGCCCGCGCGCTGGCCTACGAGCCCGAAGTCCTGCTGATGGACGAGCCGTTCGCGGCCGTGGACGCCCAGACCCGGGCCGACCTGGAGGATCTCGTACGGCGGCTGTGGCGGGAGCGCGGGATCACGATCCTGTTCGTCACCCACGACATCGACGAGGCGGTCTACCTCGGCGAACGGGTCATCGTGCTGTCGGCCTCCCCCACCGTCGTACAGGAACAGCTCAAGGTCGATCTGCCCGACGAGCGGGACCAGTTGCACACACGGGTGGCCCCGCGCTTCGCCGAACTGCGCACCCATGTGTACGAGCAGATCCAGGCGGCGAAGCGCGGGACACTCCCGGTGCAGGACGCCGTCACGACGTCAGATACGCCTCCACCTCACTGAACTGCCCTGCGGGCCAGCCGGTGTTGGCGCTGACGGAGAGGCGCAGGTACCGCAGGCTCGTGCCGCTCGACAGGGTGACGGTGGCCGTGTTGCCGGTCGCCGGGTCGAAGCGGTAGCCGGTCGCGCCGACGACGGTCGTGTAGGACGATCCGTCGGTGCTGCCGAGCACCGTGACGGTCTGGGTGCGGGCACCCCAGGCCGAGGAGGGCGGCAGCTTCAGCACCAGCCGCCGTACGGCCTCGGTGGCGCCCAGGTCGACCGTCCACGACTGCGGGAAGGCGTTGTTGGTGGACTCCCAGTAGCTGTTCGCGTCGCCGTCGACCGCCTTGCCGGGGGTGTAGACGTCCTGCGAGCCGGTCGCGGTGGCCGGGCGGCCCTTGGCGAGGTTGCGGTTCGGGTCGGGTTCCGGGTTGCCCTGGCCGGGCTGCGGCCAGGTCGAGCAGTCCGACCAGGTGCTGCTCCAGCCGGAGTTGCCGCCGCCGTCGGTGAGGGCGAAGGCGCCCGAGGAGGCCGGGTAGGGGCAGTTGTAGACGCCGGCCGAACCGACACCGGTCGCGGTCACATTGCGGAAGGTGGCCGCGCCCTGGGCCTCCGCCTGCACCACGACCGTGCCGCTGTTGCGCACGGTCGCGCCGTCCACGGTGACATTGCGCACCGGGTAGCCCTGGCCGCCGCCCGAGACGAACTCGAAGGCGCTGTACGGGCTGTCGGTGATCGTCGTGTTGGTGATGTTCACGGTGGCGTTGATGGCGCTGTCGTAGGAGTCGACGCGCAGCGCGCCCATCGGGTGGTTCCAGTTGGGGTTCATCGCGCCGGTGCGCACGAGGGTGTTGCCGTCGACCGTGACGGTGCCGGCCAGGGGGTAGAAGGGGTCGAGGAACTTCTGGTTGGAGATCGCGATGCCGCTGCCGAGGGCGTTGGTGTCGGAGACCAGGTTGTTCCTCACGGCGATGTCCGTGCCGCCGTAGATCGCGATCCCGTTGGCCAGGTTCGGCTGGGTGATGGTGTTGTTCTCGAAGCTGCTGTTGGTGTCGGGCGAGTACAGCGACCACATGGCGAGCGCATCGTCGCCCTGGTTGCGCAGGAAGTTGTTCCGGACACGGACCCCGCGGGCGTTTCCGTTGAGGTTGAGGCCGTCGGCCGTCATGTCGAGGAAGCGGCTGTTCTCGACGACCAGGTTGTCGTTGGTGCCGGTCAGCCAGAGGCCGACTTTGAGGTGCTGGAGCCACATCCCGGACACGCTGGAGTTCGCGCCGAGTGAGCCGTTGACGAAGTTGTCCGGGTTGGAGTCGACCCGCTCGGTCACCTCGCCGAGCACCGCGAAGTCCTTGATGTGGACGCCGCCGGACGAACTCGACTGGTCGATGAAGCGGGAGGTGTGCACGACCGAGTGCCAGCTGCCGGCGCCCTGGAGGGTGACGTTCTGGACGCCGCTCAGCGAGGAGGTCAGCCGGTAGTCGCCCGGCGGGATCCACACCACACCGCCCTGCGCGGCGGAGATCGCGTCCCGGAAGGCCTGGGTGGAGTCGCCACTGCCGGTGGGGTCGGCGCCCTTGGAGATCACGGACACCGACCCGGCGGGCTGCGAGGCGGCCGCCGCCACCTGCTCGAAGTCGGCCACGTCCACGGTGACTTGGGTGCCGGTCGACTGGAAGGCGACCTTGTCCCCGGACCGGAGGTTCTGGCCCAGCAGCAGGCGGGCGTTGTCGAAGAAGTGGTGCTGCTTCGCGCCGGGGATCCAACTCGTGTCGATGTACGAGTACTTGGAGGTCACGGCGAGCGTCTTGGCGATCTTCGTGCCGTTGACGTACACGTCGAGGGTGCCCGACTGGCCGTCCGGGACGCTGTAGGCGACGTTCACGGCGTTGGCCGCGGTGGGCACGGTGAACTCGACGCGCTGTCCGGAGGTGAGCCGCACGGCCTGCCGCCCGGAAGCCTCCGAGGCGAGCGTGCCCTGGGTGTAGTCGGGGCCGATCCTGGTGCCGGTCGTGGTCGCGGACTCGGCCTCGACCGAGGCGAAGGGGAGAGTGGCGCCCACGGCCGCGTGGGCTGCGGGAGCGGTGGCGGTGAGGAGGCCGGCGGAGAGTGCTGTGACCATCAGTGCTGGCATGCCCCTGACAGATCTGTGCATGGGCTGATCCCTTCTCGGTGGGGGCGGGGGTTCAGGCTTCGCGGGTGGGCGGTCAGGCTCGGAGCCAGACCGCGGTGTCCTTCGGGAGACGGCCCTGCGGGTCCAAGGAGCCGCTCTGCAGCAGGAGTTGGGAGTGCTCCGGGATCTCGGCAGGCGTGTCGGCGAGGTTCACCACGCACCGCACGCCCTCGGCCCGGGTGAAGGCGAGCACGCCCTCGGGAGCGGGCAGCCAGGTGAGCGGACCGTCGCCGAGGACCGGGCGGATCCGGATCGCCTCGCGGTAGAGGCTGAGCATCGACGCGGGGTCAAGGTTCTGGCGGTCGGCCGCGTACGTGGACCAGTCGTCGGGCTGTGGCAGCCAGGGCTCGCCTCCGAACCCGGCGTACGGCGCCTCCGCGACCCACGGCAGCGGCACCCGGCAGCCGTCCCGCCCCGGGTCCGAGCCGCCCGACCGGAAGTGCATCGGGTCCTCGATCCGGTTCCGGGGGATGTCCGCCTCGGGCAGGCCGAGTTCCTCGCCCTGGTAGACATAGACGGCCCCGGGCAGGGCCAGCGAGAGCAGGGCCGCCGCGCGGGCGCGCCGGGTGCCGAGGGCGAGGTCGGTCGGGGTGCCGAAGGCCTTCGTCGCGAAGTCGAAGCCGGTGTCGGTGCGGCCGTAGCGGGTGACCGTACGGGTGACGTCGTGGTTGCACAGCACCCAGGTGGCGGGGGCGCCCACCGGGGCGTGCTCGGCGAGGGTGGAGTCGATCGACGTCCGCAGGCGCTCCGCGTCCCAAGGGCAGGACAGGAAGCCGAAGTTGAAGGCGGTGTGCAGTTCGTCGGGGCGCAGGTAGCGGGCGAAGCGCTCGGTGTCGGGGAGCCAGACCTCGCCGACGAAGACGCCGTCGTGCTCGTCGGCGATCGCGCGCCAGGAGCGGTAGACGTCGTGGAGTTCGTCCCGGTCGACGTACGGGTGCGGGTCGCGGCCCTCGACGAAGTCCGGCAGCCGGGGGTCCTTGACCAGCAGGGCGGCCGAGTCGATGCGGACGCCCGCCACTCCGCGCTCGAACCAGAAGCGCAGGATGTCCTCGTGCTCCTGACGGACCGCGGGGTGGGCCCAGTTGAGGTCGGGTTGCTCCGGCGCGAAGAGGTGCAGGTACCAGTCGCCGTCTTCGACGCGGGTCCAGGCCGGGCCGCCGAACTGCGATCGCCAGCCGTTGGGCGGGAGGTCGCCGTGCGCTCCGCGTCCCGGGCGGAAGTGGAACAACTCCCGTTCCGGGCCGCCCGAGAGCGCCGCCCGGAACCACGGGTGCTGGTCGGAGACGTGGTTGGGGACGATGTCGACGATCGTGCGGATGCCCAGCTCCCGTGCCTCCGCGACGAGTTTCTCGGCCTCCGCGAGGGTGCCGAAGGCCGGGTCGATCGTCCGGTAGTCGGCGACGTCGTAGCCGCCGTCCTTCATCGGGGACAGGTACCAGGGGTTGAACCACAGGGCGTCCACGCCGAGTTCGGCCAGATACGGCAGTCGGGCGCGGCAGCCCGCGAGGTCGCCGGTGCCGTCCCCGTCGCCGTCGGCGAAGCTGCGGACGTAGACCTGGTAGATGACGGCGGAGCGCCACCAGTCCTGCTGTGCCACGGAGCCTGCCTTTCTGCGGAGTGGGGGTCAGCCCTTCGTGCCGCCCGCGCTGATCCCGGCGATGATGTGCCGCTGGAAGACGAGGAACAGGGCGACCATCGGGATGCTGGCGATCACCATCGCGGCGATGAGCACGGTGAGTTGGATGTTCTGCGACAGCTGGACGAGTGCCACGCCGATGGGCTGTTTCTCCGTGTCGGAGAAGACCATCAGCGGCCAGAGGAAGTCCTGCCAGACGGCGACGAGGGCGAAGATCGAGACGACGCCCAGGACCGGCCGTGACATCGGCAGCACGATCGACCACAGGATCCGCAGCTTCCCGGCCCCGTCGATCTCGGCGGCCTCCAGGAGGTCCCGCGGGATCTGGTCGAAGAACCGCTTGAGCAGATAGAGGTTGAAGGCGTTGGCGACGGCCGGCAGCCAGATGGCGAGGGGGTCGTTGAGGAGGCCGAGGTCCGCGACCGTCAGGTACTTCGGTACGACGAGTGCCTGCGCCGGGACCATGAGCGTGGCGAGGATGCCGCCGAGGATCAACTTCCCGAAAGCGGGCCGGAGTTTGGAGAGGGCGTAGGCGGCGGCCGTGCAGAACACCAGCTGGAAGAACCAGGCGCCGGCGGCCTGGACGACCGTGTTCCACAGGTGGGTCGGGAGATCCATCAGCTCCCAGGCGTCGGTGTAGCCGTTGAGGTGCCATGCCTTCGGGACCAGGGTGGGCGGGGTCTTCGCCACCTCGTCCGGGGACTTCAGCGCGCCCGTCACCATCCAGTAGACGGGGAAGAGGAAGGCCAGCGCGAAGAGGACCACGACGCCGGTGAAGACCGTCCAGTACGCGGCCCTGCCGCGCGGTCGGGCGAGGGCCGCCGGGGAGACCAGGGTGCGGGTGCTCACGCGTACCGCTCCTCTCCGGACCGGGTCAGGCGCAGATACACGGCGGAGAAGGCGCCGAGCAGGACCAGGAGCATCACGCTGAGCGCGCAGGCGCCGCCGAAGTCGTTGTAGAGGAAGGCGTACTTGTAGATGAGGTAGAGGACGGTGACCGTGGCGTTCTCGGGTCCGCCGCCCGTGATGACGAACGGCTCCGTGAAGACCTGCATCGTCGCGATGACCTGAAGGAGCATCAGCATCAGGATGACGAACCGGGTCTGAGGGATCGTCACATGGCGGATGCGCTGGAGGAGGTTCGCGCCGTCCAGTTCGGCCGCCTCGTACAGCTCGCCGGGGATGGACTGGAGCGCGGCCAGGTACATGAGGACGGTGCCGCCCATGTTCGCCCAAGTCGCCACGATCACGAGGGAGACGAGCGCGGTGTCGGCGCCGTTGGACCAGTTCGAGGTGGGCAGGTGCAGGAAGCGCAGCACCTCGTTGGCGAGGCCCGCTCCGGGGTCGTAGAACCACTTCCACAGCAGGGCGCTGACCACCGGCGGGATCATCACCGGCAGGTAGACGACGACCCGGAAGAACGCCTTGGCGTGTCGCAACTCGTTGAGCACCAGGGCCATCACGAAGGGGATCGCAAACCCGATCAGCAGCGCCAGCAGGGTGAAGGTGAGGGTGTTGCGCCAGGCGGCGGTGAATTCCGGGTCGTGCCAGACGCGGGTGAAGTTGGCGGTGCCGACCCACTCGGGCGGCGAGCCCGGGGTGTACTTCTGGAAGGCGATCAGGATCGCGCGGATCGCCGGGTACCAGGAGAACAGGGCGAAGCAGACGAGGCCGCCGAACAGGAAGGCGTGGGCGCGCAGTTGGTCGGTGAGGCGGCGCCGACCCCGGTCCCCTGCCGGGGACGGTGTCTGGACCGGTGCGGTGGCGACCGTGCCGACCGGTCGCCGCTCGGCCGTCTTCGTCATGGTGGTCAGCCCCGGGCCAGGATGCCGTCGATCTTGCCGGAGGCGTCCTTGAGGAGCTGGTCGATGTCGGCGTCCTTCTTGGTGAGGACGGCGGAGACGGCTCCGTCGAGGACGGAGTAGATCTGCTGGGCGTGCGGCGGCTCGATCTTCATCGCCAGGCTCTGGTTGCCGTTGAGGAACGCCTGGTAGTTCGCCACGGGCACATTGGCGTTGGCCTTCTTCACCCGCTGGTCCTCGGTGTCGGCGGCCCCGGTGAACAGGCGCGGCTCGGGCAGTCCGACCGGGGCGTCTGCTTTCTTGGCGCGGGCGTAGTCGCCGAGGAAGCCCTTGCCGGGCGTGAGGAACATGTGGTCCAGCCACTTCAGCCCGGCGCGGATCTGGGCGGGGCTCGCCTTCTTGCTGACCATGTAGCCGTCGCCGCCGATGAGCGTGCCCTGGCCGCCGGGCATGGGCGCGAGGGCAAGGTCGTTGTAGTTCCCGCCCTTCTCCTTGACCAGGATCGGGATGTTGTCCGGCGCGGAGAGGTACATGCCGAGCTTGCCCGAACCCATCAGCTGCTGCACGTCGTTGATGACGAGGAGCTGCTTGCTGCCCATCGAGTCGTCGCTCCAGCGCATGTCGTGCAGGTTCTGGAGGACGGCGTGGCCCGCGGGGGTGTCGACGGTGACCTTCTTGCCGTCGGCGCTCACCAAGTCACCGCCCTGCGAGTACAGCTCGGCGGTGAAGTGCCAACCCCCTTGGTTCTGGGCGCTGTAGTCGGCGTACCCGACGGTGCCGTCGCCGAGCGCGGCGATCTTCTTCGCGTCGGCGCGCAACTCGTCCCAGGTGGCCGGGGGTTGATTCGGGTCGAGCCCTGCCTTCTCGAAGAGCCTCTTGTTGTAGATCAGGCCCATCGAGTAGCCGGTGCGTGGGATGCCGTAGATCCTGCCGTCGACGGTGTAGATGTCGCGCAGCTGCTGCTGGAGGGTGCCGTAGCTCTTCAACTCCTTGACGTACGGCGTGAGATCGGCCGCCTGGTTGATGTCGACGACGTGCCGCGCGTCGGTGAAGTACGTGTAGAAGACGTCCTCCATCTGGCCGCCGGCGAGCTTGGCGTCGAACGTCTTGGGGTCCTGGCAGGGGAAGGCGTCGTGCGCGACGACGTCGATGTCCGGGTTCTGCTTCTCGAAGGACGCGATGTCCTGCTCGAAGAACTTACGGTCGGTCTTGGCGCTCTTGGGCGGCATGCAGTTGACCGTGATGCGGGTCTTGCCGCCGGCCGAACTGTCGTCACCCGAGCCGCAGGCGGACGCGGTGAACGCGAGAGAACAGACGCCGATCGCGACGAACGTACGGCGGAACCCGGTGCTTCTCATCGGTGGACCCCTCGTGGCAGGAGCGGTGGGCGCCGCACACTCAAGCACCGCCGACAACCGGCCGCAAGATGTCACGCAGAATCTGTAATTATTCGACAGGCTGATGGCAGACCCCGGACGGGCTCCCGGATCTCAGTCGCGGGGCGCTTGCGCGGTCGAGCCCCGGACCACCAGCTCGGGCTCGAAGAGCAGCTCGTCCGCGGGGACGGTACTGCCGCCGACCTGCGCGTTCAGCAGTTCCACGGCCGCCCTGCCCATGGCCTCGATGGGCTGGCGGACGGTGGTCAGCGGGGGTTCCGTGCAGTTCATCAGGGCGGAGTCGTCGTAGCCGACGACCGAGATCCGGCCCGGTACGTCGAGGCCCTTACGGCGGGCCGCCCGGATGACGCCGAGGGCGAGCGGGTCGCTGGCGCAGATGAAGCCGGTGACCCCGCGGTCGATGAGCCGGGCCGCCGCCGCGTGCCCGCCCTCGATCGAGAACATGGCCCGCGCGATGCGCTCGTCGGGCAGCTCGCCCAACTCCCTTGCGGCGGCCAGTTTTCGGGCCGACGGCATGTGGTCGTCCGGGCCGAGGACCAGCCCGATCCGCTCGTGTCCCAGCGAGGCGAGGTGCCGCCAGGCCTGCTCGACGGCGACGGCGTCGTCGCAGGAGACGCCCGGGAAACCGAGGTCGTCGATGGACGCGTTGACCAGCACCACGGGGATGTTGCGCTCAGCGAGCCGCCGGTAGTGGTCGTGCGGGGCGTCCGCCTGGGCGTAGAGCCCGCCGGCGAAGACGACGCCGGAGACCTGCTGTTGCAGCAGCAGGTCGACGTAGTCGGCCTCCGAGACACCGCCCTTGGTCTGGGTGCACAGCACCGGGGTCAGGCCGAGTTGGGCGAGCGCGCCGCCGATGACCTCGGCGAAGGCCGGGAAGATGGGGTTCTGCAGCTCCGGCAGCACGAGGCCGACGAGCCGGGCGCGCTCGCCGCGCAGCTGCGTGGGCCGCTCGTAGCCGAGCACGTCCAGGGCGGACAGCACCGCCTGCCGGGTGGACTCGGAGACTCCCGGCTTGCCGTTGAGCACCCGGCTGACCGTGGCCTCGCTGACCCCGACCTTCTTCGCCACCTCGGCAAGTCGTCGCGTCATGAACGCAAGAATAGCGCAAGTAATGCAAGCTGCTTGCGTAAACCGTGCACCGTCCCGAGCGAGGAGCTCAGCGCTCTCCGTGGGCCGCCCACAGTCCGCGCACGTGCCCGAGGTGCCGGGTCATCACCTCGTGTACGGCCTTCTCGTCGCGGGCGATGAGCGCGTCGAGGAGTTCCAGGTGCTCCTCGGCGGAGGCGAGCAGTCGGCCCGCCTTCACCAGCTCGGTGAGGCCGTAGAGCCGCGAACGCTTACGCAGGTCGCCGACGACCTCGACGAGATGGGCGTTGCCCGCGAGGGCGAGCAGGCCGAGGTGGAAGCGGGTGTCGGCCTCGACGTACGCGACGAGGTCGCCGGCCACGGCCGCCTGCACGATCTCGCGGGCGGCCGGGCGCAGCGCCTCCAGGGAGACCTGCCCGGCGGTCGCGGCCAGGTCCACCACGGTGGGGATCTCGATGAGGGCCCGGATGTGCTTGTACTCGTCGAGCTGCTTGTCGGAGACCGCGGTGACCCGGAAGCCCTTGTTGGGCACGGTGTCGACCAGGCCCTCCTTGACGAGGTCCAGCATGGCCTCGCGCACCGGGGTCGCCGAGACGCCGAAGCGGGTGGCGAGCGTCGGCGCGGAGTACACCTCGCCCGGCAGGAGTTCACCCGCGACGAGCGCGGCCCGCAGGGCGTCGGCGACCCGCTCCCGGTAGCTGCGCTTCTTGCCGCCCAGCACGGGCAGGGCCGGGGCGGCGGGGGCGCTGGTGCGCTGGGCGGGCATGAGGGTCTCTCCTAGCTGCGGTGGTGCACGGTCGACTACGCGGCCGTGCAGCACGATCGGCGGGGACGGTGCAATGTCACGTGATACCGGCTCATTATGTCCACGCTCACAGCACGAACCCGGCCGGGAACGGATCGGTCGGGTCCAGAAGATACTGTGCCGTGCCGGTGATCCACGCCCGCCCGGTGAAGCTGGGCAGGACGGCCGGGATCCCGGCGACCTCGGTGGTGCCGAGGAGCCGGCCGGTGAAGCTGGTGCCGATGAAGGACTCGTTCACGAACTCGGTGTGCAGCGGGAGTTCGCCCCGCGCGTGCAGCTGGGCCATGCGCGCGCTGGTGCCGGTGCCGCACGGCGAGCGGTCGAACCAGCCGGGGTGGATGGCCATCGCGTGCCGTGAGTGGCGGGCGGTGGCGCCGGGGGCGATCAGGTGGACGTGGTGGCAGCCGCGGATGGAGGGGTTCTCGGGATGGACGGGTTCCTCCTCGGCGTTGATCGCCTCCATGAGGGACAGCCCCGCTTTCAGGATGTCCTCCTTGCGGGTGCGGTCGAAGGGCAGGCCGAACTGGTCCAGCGGCAGGATGGCGTAGAAGTTGCCGCCGTAGGCGAGGTCGTAGGTCACGCTCCGCCCGTCGGCGAGGGTGACCTTGCGGTCCAGGCCGACGGAGAAGGACGGCACGTTCTGGAGGGTGACCGCCTTCGCGGCGCCGTCCTCGACGGCCACCTCGGCGACGACCAGCCCGGCCGGGGTGTCCAGCCGGATCGTGGTGACCGGCTCGACGACCTCGACCATGCCGGTCTCCACCAGGACGGTCGCCACCCCGATCGTGCCGTGCCCGCACATCGGGAGGTAGCCGGAGACCTCGATGTAGAGGACGCCCCAGTCGCAGTCGGGGCGGGTCGGCGGCTGGAGGATCGCGCCGCTCATCGCCGAGTGGCCGCGCGGCTCGTTCATCAGCAACTGCTTGATGTCGTCGCGGTGTTCACGGAAGTACAGCCGCCGCTCGTTCATCGTCGCGCCGGGGACGGTCCCGATCCCGCCGGTGATCACGCGGGTGGGCATGCCCTCGGTGTGCGAGTCGACGGCGTGCAGGACGAGTTTGCTGCGCATGGCTCCGACCTTCCTGTGTCTGCGCCAGTGAGGCCCTGTACCTACGCAAGTCCGGCGGCGACGGCGCTCTCCGTGGCGGTCCGTACGGCGGCCTCCTGCTCGGGCAGCAGCGGGACCCGCGGCGGACGCACCCGGCCGCCGTGCCGGCCCACGATGTCCATGGACAACTTGATGGCCTGCACGAACTCGACCTTGGAGTCCCAGCGCAGCAACGGGTGCAGCTGCTCGTAGAGCTTCTTGGCCCGGTCGAGGTCGCCGCCGACGGCCGCGCGGTACAACTCGACGCTGGCGGCGGGCAGGACGTTGGGGTAACCGGCCACCCAGCCCTTGGCGCCCGCGATGGCGAGTTCCAGCAGGACGTCGTCGGCGCCGATCAACAGGTCGAGTTCCGGGGCGAGTTCGGCCAGCTGGTAGGCGCGGCGGACATCGCCGGAGAACTCCTTGACGCCCTGGATGCACCCCTCGGCGTGCAGCTTGGCGAGGAGTTCGGGGACCAGGTCGACCTTGGTGTCGATGGGGTTGTTGTACGCCACGATCGGGACGCCCGCCTCGGCGACCGCCGCGTAGTGCGCGAGCACCGAACGCTCGTCGGCGCGGTACGCGTTGGGCGGCAGCAGCATCACGGAGGCGCAGCCCGCGTCGCGTGCCTGCTCGGCCCAGCGGCAGGCCTCGGCCGAGCCGTAGGCGGCGACGCCGGGCATGACCCGCTCCCCGCCGATGGCGGCCACGGCCGTTTCGACGACCTTGGCGCGCTCCTCGGGGGTGAGGACCTGGTACTCCCCGAGCGAGCCGTTCGGGACGACGCCGTCGCAGCCGTTCTCGACCAGCCAGGCGCAGTGCTCGGCGTACCGGCCGTAGTTGACGGACAGGTCGTCGTTCAGAGGGAGCGCCGTGGCTACGAGCACGCCGTGCCAGGGGCGCCGGCGGTCGGTGTCGGTCATGGTGAGCCTCTCAATAGAGTGTGACATTTTACTGTTCGTCCTCTCCGGCACGCGCCAGCACCCCCAGCGGTACCGGCCGCGCGAACGGCCGTCTGGACGGCGTGAGTTCGCACCCGGCGAGCCCGGCGACCGCGGGCCCGCACACCCGGCCCTGGCACCAGCCCATCCCGGCCCGGGTCAGCAGCTTCACGGTCCGCGGATCGCCCGCGCCCAGCTCGGCCACGGCCTGACGGACCGCACCCGCGTCGACCTCCTCGCAGCGGCACACCACGGTGTCGTCGGTGACCTGGTCGGTCCAGCCCGCGGGCGGCGCGTACACGGTGTCGAGCGCGGCGAAGAAGGCCCGCAGCCGGGTACGGGCTTTCGCGGCCGCCGTCCACTCCCCCGGGTCGGGTTCGGCACCGTGCAGCCGCGCGGCGGCCGAGCGTCCCGCGATGTGCCCCTCGGCGAGCGCGAGCGCCGCGCCGCCGATGCCGGTGGTCTCCCCCGCGGCCCAGACCCCGGGCACGTCGGTGCGCTGTTCGGCGTCCACGTGGACGGCCGGTCCGTCGAGGCCGCAGCCCAGCGTCTCGGCGAGGTCGGTGTGCGGGAGCATGCCGTGGCCGACGGCGAGGGTGTCGCAGGGGATGCGCCGTGCGGTGCCGGGCCGGACGCGTCCTTCGGTGTCGAGCGCGGCGACGGTCACCGCCTCCAGCCGGTCGGTGCCGTGCGCCTCGACGACGGTGTGGTGGGCGAGGGTGCGGACCCGGTGCTGGAGCAGCCGGGCCGCGTACCGGGCGCCTTCGGCGACCTTGCCCGGTTCGGCCGCGAGCGCGCGGGACCGTCGTACGAACGCCGTGGTGGCGGCGGACTCGACGAGGGCCGCGACCTCGACGCCGGCCGCGGCGAGTCCGGTCGCGACCGGCAGGAGGAGCGGGCCGGTCCCGGCGACGACGGCGGTGCGGCCGGAGACCGCGAGGGTGCCCTTGAGCATGGCCTGGGCGCCGCCCGCGGTGACGACCCCGGGGAGGTCCCAGCCGGGGAAGGGCAGGACCTTCTCGTAGCCGCCGGTGGCGAGGAGGACGGCGTCGGCGCGCACCTCGACCGGCTCCTCCTGCTCGGGACCGAGGAGGGCGTACACGGTGAAGCCGGTCTCGTGACGCTCGACGTACCAGACATGATGGTCCGTCAAATGTCCTACGGTGCCTGCCTGTACGTGGGCGCGCAGACCGTCCCTGAGTCGTTCCCAGGTCCGCCAGTCGTGGTGCAGGGCCTCGGGGCGGCGGGCGCGGAGGCCGGTGGCGGGTTGGCGGTAGTACTGGCCGCCCACCTCCTCGGCCGCGTCGATCAGCGTGACCCGTAGGCCGTGAGCCGCGGCGGCGACCGTGGCGGCGAGCCCGGCGGGGCCCGCGCCGATCACGGCCAGGTGCGGTCGCTCGGGGACGTGCGGTCGCTCAGCCATCGTGGCCCGTCCCCTCCTGCGTGCGGATCGTGTCGCCCGGGTGCAATGGCACCAGGCAGGCGCGTTGGTTGGGGCGGTCGTTGACCGTGACGAGGCAGTCGAAGCAGACGCCGATGCCGCAGAAGATCCCGCGCGGGCGGCCCTCGCCGCGGGTGGTGCGCCAGGAGGTGATCCCGGCGGTCCAGAGCGCGGCGGCGACGGTCTGGCCGGGCAGCGCCTCGATCGCGCGGCCGTCCAGGGTGACCGTGAAGGCGGGGCCCGGGTGGGCGTCGGCCAGGTCGAGCGGGGAACTCACGCGGTCTCCTCGGGGGCGGGGAAACGGTCGGGGCGGAACGGCGTCAGGTCCAGGTCGGGCCGCTTGTCGGTGAGGATCTGGGCGATCAGGTGTCCGGTGCCGGTGGACAGGCCGATGCCCGCGCCCTCGTGGCCGCAGGCGTGGTGGAGGCCGGGCACGCGGGGGTCCGGGCCGACGGCGGGCAGGTGGTCGGGCAGGTAGGGGCGGAAGCCGAGGTAGGCGCGCGTGGCGCGGACGTCCGCCAGGAAGGGGAAGAGCCGGGTGGCGCCCGCCGCGAGGGCCCGTACGGCGGGCAGCGAGAACGTCCGGTCGAAGCCGACGCGTTCACGGGTCGCACCGATCAGGATGGGGCCCGCGGCCGTGCCCTCCACGACGGGCGAGGTCTGCAGCGCGGCGGAGTCGCTGGCCACGTCGGCCACGTAGTCGGCGGCGTAGACCTTGTGGCGGACCCGGCGCGAGAGGGGCTCGGTGACGAGGACGAAGCCGCGGCGCGGGAGGACGGGGAGGTGGACACCGGCGAGGGCGGCGAACTCACCGCCCCAGGTGCCGGCGGCGTTGATGACGGCGGGAGCGTGGATCTCCTCGGCGGCGCCCCCGGATCGCCCGCTCGTACGGACCCCGCGCACCGAGCCGTCGGCGGACAGCAGGACCTCGGTCACCGCACGGTTCGTCAAGACGCGGGCGCCCGACGCGCGGGCGAGGTGGGCGGCCGCCAGCGCCGGCATCACCTGGGCGTCCTGCGGGTAGTACACGCCGCCCGGGATGCCGGGGGCGAGGTGGGGTTCGAGGGCGTACAGGTCGCCCCCGGTGACCGTCTCGGCCACGACTCCCGCGGCCCGCTGTCCGTCCGCGAACCGCTCCAGCGCGGTCAGCCCGCCCGGGGAGGACGCGACGACCACACCGCCCTTCGGCTCGTACTCGACGGCCTCGCCGAACTCCTCGGCGAGCTGGGCCCACAGCCGTCCCGAGAGCAGGGCCAGGTCGAGCTCCGGGCCGGGTTCCTTGTCGGAGACCAGGAGGTTGCCCTCCCCGGCCCCGGTGGTCCCGCCGGCCACCGGGCCGCGGTCGACGACGATCACGTCGAGGCCCGCGCGGGACCCGTACAGGGCACAGGCGGCGCCCACCATCCCGGCCCCGACTACCACGACATCGCAGGTCAGTCGCTCGGTCACGCCAGTACTATGTCACATACCTCAACGCCTGGACAGGGATACCACCTCAGACCCGGCTCCCCGTCGCCGTGTCGGCCGACAGCCGCTGGGCGACGTAGATCGGAATCACGGACAGCAGGACCAGCACCGCGGCCACCACGTTGACCACCGGTGCCTGCTGCGGCCGCGTCATGTTGTCGAAGATCCAGATCGGCAGGGTCTCGACCCCGGGACCGGCGGTGAACGTGGTCACGATGATCTCGTCGAAGGACAGCGCGAAGGACAGCAGCCCGCCCGCGAGCAGCGCCGATCGGACCAGCGGGAACGTGATGTCGAGGAAGGCACGGAAGGTGTGGGCGCCCAGGTCCGTCGCGGCTTCCTCGTACGAGCCGGAGGTGCGCCGGAGCCGGGCGACGACGTTGTTGAAGACGACGACGATGCAGAAGGTGGCGTGTCCGACGACCACGGTGAACAGGCCGAGCCCGACGCCGAGCGGCTCCAGCACCGTACCGAAGGCCGAATTGAGCGCGATGCCCGTGACGATGCCGGGCAGTGCGATCGGCAGGACGACCACGAAGGAGATCGCGCCCCGGCCGAAGAAGCGGTACCGGGCCACGGCGAAGGCGATCAGCGTGCCCAGCAGCAGTGCTATTGCAGTGGCACCGAGTCCGGCCTTCACCGAGGTCCACAGCGCCTCGCGCGCCCCGGTGTTCTCCCAGGCGACCGACCACCAGCGTGTGGTGAGTCCCGGCGGTGGCCAGCTCGCGCTGCGGTCGGGGTTGAGGGAGTTGACGAGGACCAGCACGAGCGGGACATAGATGACGGCGAAGCCGAAGCACGCCGCGACGCGCAGGGCGATGCGGGCGGAGCGCGAAAGTTGCACGGGGGCTCCTCTAGAGACTGCTCAACGCACCCGTGCGGCGCATCGCCAGCAGGTACAGCACGATGACGACCACCGGCACGGTGCCGAGTGCCGCGGCCATGGGCAGGTTGAGTTCGATGTTGGAGTAGACGAGGTTGCCGATCAGCTGGGTCTTGCCGCCGACGATCTGCACGGTGATGTAGTCGCCGAGGCTGAGCGAGAACGTGAAGATCGAGCCGGCGGCGACGGACGGCAGCACCATCGGCAGCACCACCGAACGGAAGGTCCGCCCGGCCCGCGCCCCCAAGTCGGCAGAGGCGTCTAGGAGTCCCGTGGGCAGCTGCTCCAACGCCGTGTGGATCGGCAGGATCATGTACGGCAGCCAGAGGTATGTCAGGGTCAGTACGGTCGCGGTCAGTCCGAACCCCGGCCCGCCGAGGCCGAACGGCTTCAGCATCCTGTCGGCGAGACCGCCCTCGGAGAGGATCAGCCGCCAGGCGTACACCTTGACCAGGTAACTCGCCCACAACGGGGTGAGGATGGCGACGACCAGCAGGGGGCGCCACCGCGGGCTCGCGACCCGGGCCGTGTAGAAGGCCACCGGGAAGGCGATCACCGCGCACAGGACGGTGACCGCGAGGGCCACGCCCACACTGCGCACGATCACCTGCCGGAAGACCGGTGTGGTGAACAGTTCCCGGAAGTTGTCGGTCGACCAGACCTTCACCACCTCGGAGGTGAAGGAGTTCGTCGTCCAGAACGCGGAGACGAACAGCACGACGAGAGAGCCGAGGTAGAGGACGGCCAGCCACAGCAGCGGGGCCGCGAGCAGCAGGGTCAGCCGGAGGCGGGGGCGGCGGTGCAACGCCCCCGCCGTCCGGGTCAGCAGGGCCATGCGCTCAGCCCTTGATCTCGGTCCACGCCTGCACCCACTTCGCGTACGGCACGCATGTGACGTCGGTGCGGCCGTCCAGGCACTGCTCGATGGGGGTGTTCCAGAAGGCGATGTTCTTCCAGTAGTTCTCGTCGGTGGCGTGGTAGGTCGTGCAGAAGTTCTTGTCGCTGGTCAGCGCGCACGCCTTGGAGTTGGCGGGTGCCTCGCCGAAGTACTCGGCGACCTGGGCGTTCACCTTCGGCGAGACGATCCAGTCGAGCCATTTGTAGGCGCAGTTGGGATGCTTGGCCTTGGCGGAGACCATCCAGGTGTCGGACCAGCCGGTCGAACCCTCCTTGGGGACAAGGGACTTGACCTTGGCGCCCTCGTCGGCGGCCAGGTTGGCGATGACCTGCCAGGTCGTGCCGACCACGGAGTCGCCGCTCTTGAAGGCGGAGATCTCCTTGAGGTAGTCGGACCAGTACTCGCCGATGTCGGCGTTCTGCTTCTTCAACAGGGCGACGGCGGCGTCGAACTGCTTCTGGTCGAGGGCGTAGGGGTCCTTGATACCGAGGTCGGGTTGGGTCGCCTTCAGGTAGAGGGCGGCGTCGGCGATGTAGATGGGCGAGTCGTACGCGGTGACATTGCCCTTGTACTTGGATGCGTCGTCGAAGACGGCGGACCAGGAGGTGGGCGCGGGCGTGACCTTCTCGGTGTTGTACATGAGGAGGTTGGCGCCGCGGCCATGTGGGATGCCGTACATCTGCCCGTCGACGGAGTTCCAGGAGCCGTCCTTCAACCCGCTGAAGATGTCCGCGTAGTTGGGGACGAGATCGGTATTCACGGGGGCCGCGTCGCCGGAGGCGATCAGACGCAGGGAGGCGTCGCCGGAGGCGGAGACCGCGTCGTACTGACCGGTCTTCATCAGCTTGACCATCTCGTCGGAGCTGGCGGCGGTCTTGGAGTTGACCTTGCAGCCGGTCTGCTTCTCGAAGTCGCTCACCCAGTCGACCTTGGGGTCGTTGGAGCCGTCCTCGACGTAGCCGGCCCAGGCGATCAGGTTGACCTGGCCCTCCGTCGCGCCGAGCTTTGTGGGTGCCTTGAGGTCGGGTGGGTTGAGGCCGGAGGAGGAGTCGCCGGTGCCGGAGTCGGAGGAGCCGCAGGCGGTGGCGGCGAGCAGGAGGGTGACGGCGGAAGCCGTCCTGAGGGCGGCCACGGCCGCTGTGAGGTGGAGGCGCACGACGTACTCCGTCCGCGAGAAGGGGTCAGTCAGGGGTGGGCACCGCGACGCAGTGCCGCCGGTGCCATTGCAGTCGCACCCGGGCACCCCGGTACGCGGCCACGTCCTCGGACGAGGTCTCCAGGTTCTGCTGGAGCGCCGTGAGGCGGCCGCCGCCGTCGAGGTCGACGAGGAAGCGTGTGGCGTCGCCCAGGTAGACGACCTCGGCGACGGTCCCGGTGGCGCCGGAGTTCTCGGGTTCCGTGGACTCGGCGGACTCCTTGAGGATCCGGATCTTCTCGGGCCGCACGCTGTAGGTGCCCGGCGCGCCGACGATCCGGCGGGCGGCCTCCCCGTCGAGGAGGTTGGAGGTGCCGACGAAGGAGGCCACGAAGGGGGTCGCGGGGCGTTCGTAGATCTCGGCCGGGGTGCCGATCTGTTCGACGCGGCCCCGGTGGAAGACGGCGATGCGGTCGCTCATCGTCAGGGCCTCCTCCTGGTCGTGGGTGACGAGGACGAAGGTGATGCCGACCTCGCGCTGGAGCGCCTTGAGTTCGACCTGCATCTCCTCGCGCAGCTTGAGGTCGAGGGCGCCGAGGGGTTCGTCGAGCAGCAGGACGCGGGGACGGCCGACGAGGGCGCGGGCGAGGGCGACGCGCTGGCGCTGCCCGCCGGAGAGGTGGGCGGGACGCCGTGCGCCGTAGCCCTCCAGGCGGACCTCGGTGAGCGCCTCGCGGGCCCTGGCCAGCCGTTCCGCCTTGGGCACCTTGCGGACCCTGAGCGCGTAGGCGACGTTCTGCTCGACGGTCATGTGCGGGAAGAGGGCGTAGTCCTGGAAGACGGTGTGGACGTCGCGTTCGAAGGGCGCGAGGCCGGTGACGTCCTGTCCGGCGAGTTCGACACGGCCCTCGGTCGGGGTCTCGAAGCCGGCGACCAGGCGCAGGACGGTGGTCTTGCCCGAGCCGGAGGGGCCGAGCATCGAGAAGAACTCCCCGTCCCTGATCTCCAGGTCGACCCCGGCCACCGCGGTCGTCTCCCCGAACGACTTCCGCAGGTTCAGCAGCCGGATCGCAATCCCCTCCATGGGCGGGAACCTTTCTGGCGCACACGGGCGTTGACCGGTTGGTGAGCGAAAACATATGAAGTCATAGTTCCAATCTCAAGACCCCCTCGCGGTAAAGCTTGGGTCAACGGGCAAGGTGGTGGCCGTGAACCAGCAGCAGCATCTCGACGGCGGCGCCCGCAGAGCCGTCTTCGCCCCGGTCGACAACCGGGCGCGGGTGGACACCGTCGTGCGCCGGATCGGCGACGCCATCGAACTGGGCCTGCTCGCGGACGGGGAACAGCTCCCCGGCGAGAGCGAGCTGGCCGGCCAACTCGGTGTGTCCACCGTGACCTTGCGGGAGGCGCTCATGGCCCTGCGCCAGCAGGGTCTGGTCACCACCCGCCGGGGCCGCGGCGGCGGCTCCTTCGTCTCCCAGCCCGAACTCCCCGGCGAGGAACGGCTCAGGACCCGTCTCGGCGGCTGGAGCACCGAGGGCCTGCGGGACCTGGGCGACCACTGGGCGGCCCTGTCCGGTACGGCGGCCCGGCTCGCGGCGGAGCGTACGGAGCCCGAGGATCTCGTACAACTACGGCGTACGGCCGAGGAGTTGACGCGCGCGGCGGACGCAGCCGCGCGCAGCCGGCTGTACGGCCGGTTCCATGTGGAGCTGGCCGCCGCCGCGCAGTCGGCCCGGCTCACCCGGGAGCAGGTCGCGCTCCAGACGGAGGTCGGGGCGCTGCTGTGCCTTGTGCTCGGGGACGACGCATATCGTGAAGAGGTGGCGGACCGTCACCGCTCCGTAATCTCGGCGGTGCAGGATGGGGTCCAGGATTCGGCCAGGGAGCTGGCCGAGCGATGCGTCCGGGAGTCGACGGCACGGCTGATCGCCCTGCGTCTGGCGCTCTAGGGCGTGTTGCTCGCGCGGTCCCCCGTCCGCTGGAGGGCAGCCATGGGCCTCGCGACGGCACCGCTCGACAGGGCACGTCAGGAGTCGGTGGCGGCGTGCGTCCGCTCGGCTCTGGAGAGCGTCTTCGACGCCGTGGCGGCGACCCGCGCCGACACCGCGGCCCTGCTGGAAAGGGTGGCCGCTGAGGGCCGTGCCCCCGCCACGGCGGACCTCGCCGCCCTGCGCCCCGGTCTCCATCTGCGGCTCGCCCGGCAGGAGTTGGTCTCCGGGGTCGGCTTCGTCGCCGCGCCGGGGCTGCTGAGCGACGTACCGGCATGGCTGGAATGGTGGCAGAGCGGCGCGGAGGGTGACGTACGGCCGCTGCTGCTCGACCTCGACCCCGCACACTCGGCGTACGCCGACTACACGCACTGGGACTGGTTCGCACTCCCCCGCGACACCGGCGAGCGGGCGGTCGCCGGGCCGTACGTCGACTACCTCTGCTCGGACGAGTACAGCCTGACGCTGTCCGCGCCGGTCCAAGTGGGAGGCCGGTTCACGGGAGTTGCCGCCGCCGATGTGTATCTACGGCACTTCGAGGCGGCCGTGATGCCGATGCTGCACCAACTCGCCCGTCCCGCCCGGCTGGTGAACGCCCGCGGCCGGGTCGCCGCCTCATCCGACCCGTCCTGTCTGGTCGGCTCCCTGAGCAAGGGACCGCAGTTCGCACGGGCGTTGGCGACGGGACGGGCACAACACCGGGACGGGATGCGGCTGGTGCCCTGCGACGGCGTGCCGTTGGTGCTCGTGGTCACAGCGGGAGAAGCTGACGAGGCGCCGTCGGCGACCTGAACGCCGACGGTGCCCGTCAGGCCTCGGGGGCGGGTACCACGCTGAGGTGGCTCGCCGTACGGCGGGCGCGTGCGACGCGGCCGCCGGTGAGTGACGCCCGGCGGGCCGGGCGCAGCACCAGGGTCATTGTGGTGTATCCCAGATCCCGCAGTGTGCGCGGGGTCTCGTCGACGACCCGGCACTCGGTCGCGCCCCAGCGCGGATCGGGGTGGATCACGGGTCGGACGGCGCCGTCGTGCTCCACGGCGCGCTCGCCGACCGCGCGGATCCAGTGCGGCAGACCCTGCCGGTAGGCGGCTTCCATGATCGGGTCCTGGGCGATGTCCCGGCGGATGGACTGCAGGCCGTGGTCGTGGCCGTGCCGCTCCACGGCGGCCGCGAAGTGCGCGAGGGCGGGCAGGAACCAGCGGGACTCGTGCTCACCGAGGACGGCGGACGCGTCGGGGTGGAAGAGCACGAACCGGAGGAAGTTGTCGTCCGGCATGGCGGTCGGATGCGGGCCCACGGCACGGAAAAGTGACGCGAAAGCGGTGTTGGAGAGGACGACGTCCCAACAGGGGTCGAGGACGACGGACGGGAAGGGGAGGGCCTCCAGGAGGGTGGCGTAGTCCTGCAAATAGGCCTGGGCCTCGGGCCCCTCGGGGACGGGCCGCGGCTGCGACCGCTGCCCACCTGCCTGATATGCCATCGGGAGGTCACCCCTCTTGCCTATGCGGCCTTCACGCGGCGCCTTGATCCTGCTTCCCCGGAGCGAGGCGTGTCAACTATCGTGGCATTCCGTAGCGGTTGACGGCTGAAATTGGCCACAGTTGTGGCGAGACCTGGATGTGAGTTCGAACAAGGGGCTACTCTCCGGGAAGTTCACGGCAACCGCTGGTGAGAAGTCGGGTGAGAGACGTAGGAGATCTGTCGGTGTCGGATGGCCACGAGAGCCCGGACGACGTGACAACGGCTGTGCTGGGCGCCGTCGTCGCCCGCGTCACCGCGCTCGCCGACCGGCTCGGCGTGCCGCACGCGCAGATCTTCGACACCGCCCGTCTCTCCGTCGCCTCCGGTGTCCCCGAGCCCGTGGTCAAGGCCCTGCTGAGCGGGCGCCCCGCGGGCGAACCGGACGTGCAGGCGCGGTTCCTGCAGCGCCTGGACCTGCTGCGCCGCACCCGGCTCAAGCCCAACGGGCGCAAGTACACCCAGCAGGAGATCGCGGACGGCGCGGGCATGTCCCGGCAGCAGGCCGGCGCGCTGATCAACGGCGACCGGCGGCCCACCATGGAACACTGCGACGCCATCCAGCGGTTCTTCCGGGTGCACGCCGGGTTTCTGACGGCCGAGGACCCGGAGGCGCTCGCGGGCGCTCTGCAGCGCACCGAGCAGGAACTGCTGCACAAGCTCGCCGACCGGGAGCGGGAGGCCGCGGCCGCCGCCGCGGACCCGCTGGAGCGGCTGCTGCAGGACCACGGCGTCCGCGGGATCGCCTGGCGGGCCGCGCAGCTGCCCACCGACCAGCACCGCGACAAGGTCGCGGAGTGGCTGGACATGCTCCTGGAGAGCGTCAAGCGGCCCGAGTCCTGAGCCGGGGGAGAACTGTGGGCATCGCGAAGCAAATGCGCCGTCTGAGCGGCGAGTTGATGGCGGAGCTGGAGCTCCCCGTGCCGGCCAGGCCCGAGGACCTGTACGGCGCCCTGTGCGGCGCGATGAGCAGACGCCGGGGCCGCCCCGTCCTCTTCCGTACGGCGCCCTTCCCGCCCGGAACCGCCAGCGGGCTGTGGCTCGACATGGCGGACCAGGACCTGGTCGTGATCGAGGAACGCACCGCTCCCGACCACCAGTTGGTCATCCTCGGCCACGAGCTGTGGCACATGAACGCCGGCCACTGCTCGCACCACGTCGAGGGCGCCGCAGTCGCGGCCCGGTTGCTCAGCGACGGCGCCGACCTCCAGGCGACGGTCCGCAAGGTCGCCGCCCGCACCCGCTTCGACCTCACCGACGAGCGCGAGGCGGAGACCTTCGGGCTGCTGCTCGCCAGCAAGTGCCGTACATGGATGGAGGGTTCGGCGCTCCGGGGTCCCGTGCAGCGGGATCACCTGGCGGGGCGGATCGAGGCCTCCCTGGGGTATCTGGGCCCGAAGGGCTGAGCCGCGGGGGCAACTCGGGCCCAGGTGGCACGGTATTCGCCTCAGGTGGCGCTGCGTTCGCTCGCCTCTCTCAAGTCCCGCTCCACAGCTCGCGTCCGGGCGGTCTCCGGCCGTCCGAGCGCCGTGCCCGGGCGCCCCTCGCGCAGCAGCTCCCGCCAGTGCTCGCGGCTCCAGTCGGCCGGGGCCGTGGTGGCCGTGAACTCCTCGACCAGGGAGACGAACCGGGCGGGGTCGGAGTGGAAGGGGAAGTGGCCCGCGCCCTCGAAGATCTCCAGCCGGCTGCCGGGCATCGCCTCGTGCGCCCCGTACGCGTGCCGCACCGGCACCACGCTGTCCCGGTCGCCCCACAGCAGCATGGTCGGCATGCCCTCGGTCAGATAGCAGCGGTCGAGCATGGTGACGACCTGGCCGCGCCAGTCGACGACCGCGCGCAGGGTGCGGATGAAGGCGTTGCGGGAGGTCTCGTCGGGCAGGGCGTCGACGAGGTTGAGCAGATCCGGGGCGTCCTGGCCGAGGTCGGTGTCCAGGAGCTTCATCAGGTGGATGGCGAGGCCGACCTGGAGCCGCATGCCGGGCAGCCGCAGCGAGGACAGCATGAGGTGGGCGCCGGGCAGCGACACCAGCCGCAGCACGGGGTTGACCTCACGGCCGACGCCGCCCGCGCTGACCAGGATGAGCCGCTCGGTGCGCTCGGGGAACTGGTAGGCGAACTGCATGGCCACACCGCCGCCGAGGGAGTGCCCGACCAGGGTCGCCGACTCGATGCCGAGGGTGGTGAGCAGGTCCCGGACGCCGTTGGCGTAGGCGGCCACCGAGTAGTCCGCGCGCGGTTTGTCGGACTCGCCGTGGCCGAGCAGGTCGGGGGCGATCACGGTGTGCGTGCGGGCCAGGTCGGGGATCAGCTCGGCCCAGGTCGCCGAGGAGTCCCCGATGCCGTGGACGAGCACGAGCGCCGGTCCCTGGCCGGCCATGCGGAACGCGCGGCGGTAGCCGTGCACCGTGCGGTACTGCAGCGCCAGTTCGCCGTCGGCCACCGGGCGCAGCCGGCGGGTGTGCGGCGGGTGCCGGCGTGGATCGTCGACCACGTGCTCGCCTCCCGTTCCCAGGGCTCCCGAAAGCCCTTCGCACCAGCGTAGAACCCCTTTCCCACCAGGGGTTTCGGGGAGGTTTCGGCTCCGCTAAGCGGGCGAACCGCCCGGCGGGGAAGCCGGATTGTCAGTGGTGGGCGGCAAGCTGGAGTTGCACCCGTGTGCGGATGCGCGACCGATGACGCCGACCGGAAAGAGCCGCCCGATGACCACTGCCGTACTGACCGACCGTGAGCGCATCGCCGTCCAGGCCTATCTGCGGCTGTTGCACACGGTCCGAGCCGCCTTCGACACCGCGGCCGGCCCGCCGGACGCCGCCCGACCACCGGTCGTCCCGCCGTCCGTGCTCGCCGAGGCGGAACAGGCCCTCGCGGACGCGGGCCTCACCGGCAACGAGGAGGAGTTCTTCCGGCTGCTGCGGAGCTGGTGCCCGCGGGAGCCTTAGAGCACGGGAGCCTTGGAGCACGGGAGCCATAGGGCACGGAAGCCATAGGGCTACGACGCCTGCCGTGCCGTGTCCTCAGGCGTGGTCCTCAGGTGTGCGGCACGGTCACGGTCGTCGCCACCAGGCCCCCGCGGACGCTCCAGCGGCCCTCGAAGAAGCCGCGGCGCCCGCCGCCCACCAGGGGCCCGGGGACGAGGAGTTCGGCGCGCAGCGTGCCGCCGAGCGGGTCGGCGGGGTCGACGGCGACGTCGATGTCGGCCTCCGTGAACTCCAGCCACTTCCCGGTGAGGGGGTACCACGCCTTGTAGACCGACTCCTTGGCGCTGAACAGCAGCCGGTCCCAGTGGACCGCGGGGTGCGCCTCGGCGAGCCGCGACAGCCGGGTCCGCTCCCCCGGCAGGGAGACCGCGTCCAGCACGCCCTCCGGGAGCGGTCCGTGGGGTTCGGCGTCGATGCCGAGGGAGGCCAGGTCGGCGGCGCGGACCAGTGCGGCGGCGCAGTAGCCGTCGCAGTGGGTCATGCTGCCGCGCAGGCCGGCCGGCCACCGCGGGGCACCGCGCTCCCCGGGCAGGATCGGCTGCGGGGGCACGCCGAGCTTCTCCATCGCGCGGCGGGCGCAGGCGCGTACGACGGTGAACTCGCGGCGCCGCTTGGCGACGGCGAGGGCGACGACCGCCTCCTCCTCGGGGTAGAGCGCCGCGTTCTCCGGCTCGTCGTGGCCGTACGCCTCCACGACCACCACCGGGTCGGGCAGGAGTTCCTCGATCACCGCGCGCCGACCTCTCCCGGGACGATCCTGCGCAGCCGCCCCGGCGGTTCGGTTCGCCCCCGCCACTCCCGCGGATAGCCCACCGACACCTCCTCGAAGCGGACCCCCTCGTGCCAGGTGGTCCGGGGGATGTGGAGGTGGCCGTAGACCATGGTCTCGACGCGGAACCTGCGGTGCCAGTCGGCGGTGAGGGTGGTGCCGCACCACATGGCGAACTCGGGGTACCACAGGACGTCGCAGGGGTGCCGGTCCAGCGGGTAGTGGTTGACGAGGACGGTGGGCAGGTCGTCGGGGAGCGCGGCGAGCCGCTGCTCGGTCGCGGCGACCCGGGCCCGGCACCAGGCCTCCCGGGTCGGGTGGGGGTCGGGGTGCAGGAGGTACTCGTCGTTGCAGACGACGCCGGTGCCGTGCGCGTACTCCAGGCCCTGCGCCTTGGTCGTGCAGCCGGCCGGCAGGAACGAGTAGTCGTAGAGGAGGAACAGCGGGGCCACGGCGACCGGGCCGCCGGGGCCGTCCCAGACGGGGTACGGGTCCTCCGGTGTGGTGACGCCGATCTCCCGGCAGACCTCGACGAGGTGGTCGTAGCGGGCGACCCCGCGCAGGGTGACCTCGTCCCTCGGATGGGTCCACAGTTCGTGGTTGCCGGGTGCCCAGAGGACCTTGCGGAAGCGGCCGGCGAGGGTCTCGAGGGCCCAGCGGACGTCGGCGACGGTCTCCGCCACGTCACCGGCCACGAGCAGCCAGTCGTCGTCGGTCCCGGGCCGCATCCGCTCGACCAGGGCCCGGTTCTCCGGGTAGCCGATGTGCAGGTCGCTGACGGCCAGAAGCTGAGCGGCACCACCGGCCGTAGACGTCACCTCTCGCCCCCTCAGAGCAGCTGGATGGGACCACCAGAACACATTCGCCCACCCCGGACAAGAGCGGGTCGCGGCGGTGCGGCTCCATGATCGGTAAATCCGTAACACGCACGTTGCACGCGGGGCCTCTGGAAAGCCGTATGATCGCCCCAACACCACTGCCCTGAACTCCCTTTCGCAAGGGGCGGTTTGGTGTCCCTCCAATCACCCTGCCCGGGCACGGGCCTGCTTCGCCCTGCCCGAAAATGCCTGAAAGGCGGCCTGCATGCTCTCTCGCGTACGCGTCTGGCTCAACCGCACGTACGCGGAGAACGTGTTCTTCATGGATCAGCTCCGCCGAAATCCGAGCGATCGGGCCGTGGAGATCCATGCGACGCACGGCGACGCGGACTCCCCCGTGCTGGCCGCCGCCGACACCGCCGACCTGGAGCCGGAGGGCCTCTCCCCCGCCGCCTACGTCGAGTTCGCCCTCGACCAGTGCCAGCGGCGCGGTATCGACGTGTTCGTGCCCCGGCTGCACCAGTCGGCGATCGTGGCGCACCGCGCGGACTTCTCCGCGATCGGTACGGCGCTGCTCGCGCCGCCGCCGGAGGCCGTGGCCGTCTTCGAGGACAAGGTGGTCGCCTACGAGGCGGTCCAGGCGATCGGCGTGCCGGTGCCGCCGTGGTTCCGGGTGCGGACCGCGGACGAGCTGGTCACGGCCGTGGAGAAGCTGGAGGCCGACGGCCACAAGGCGTGCTTCAAGCCGGCGTCCGGTGCGGGCGGGGTGGGGTTCCGGGTCGTGACGCGCGCCCCCTTCTCGCTCACGCACCTCACCGGGTTCCCGAGCCCGTACGTGCCGCTCGACCTGGTCGTGCAGGCGCTGGAGCAGGCCGAGGAGGCGGTGGACTGGCTGGTCATGCCGCGTCTGGAGCAGCCCGAGGTGTCCGTGGACACGCTCACCGGGCCCGACAATCGCGTGCGGCTCGCGATCGGCCGTACGAAGAACGGGCGGCGTCGGGGGTTCACGCTGGACGAGCGGTGGCTGGAGCCGGCGCGGATGATCGCCGAAGGGTTCGGGCTGCACTATCTGTCCAACATCCAGTTCCGGATGTTCGGGGACCAGCCGGTGCTCATGGATGTCAACACGCGGCCCGCGGGTGGGTTGCACCAGCTGTCGCTGTGCGGGGTCAACGCGCCTTGGGCCGCTGTGCAGTTGGCGCTCGGTGAGGACCCGGGGGTGGTGGAGCCGCCGTTCCTGGGGCAGGACTACACGGTGGTGTCGGGGCCTCGGCAGGTGCGGCCCGTGACGATTCCTCAGCAGCGGATCGAGGAGAGTGCGCCGTTGTTGCCGGCGGTGCCGGCGCCGGCGGTGGAGGCGGTGGAGGCTGCGGCTTCCGTGTTGCCGCTCTAGGTTCGTCGCCGGGTGCGGGTGGGCTGTGGCTGGTCGCGCAGTTCCCCGCGCCCCTGGGTGGGTCCAATTGCCGTCAGTTGTCTTGACACGTCGATTGGTCCATACCAACTTGGTTGCGCACCCCCCTGCACTCCCGAACACCCCCATATCTTCAGGGAGATCGCGTGCGCAACCCACTCAGACGTTCCAGAGTTCTCGCGTTTCTCGGTGCTGCCGGCCTTGCTCTCGGTGGAGCCATCGCTCTTCCCGGTACGGCCCAGGCGGCCAACATCCTGACCAATCCCGGGTTCGAGTCGGGCGGCCTGTCGCCCTGGACCTGTACCGGGAACCTCGGGTCGGTCGTGTCCTCTCCCGTGCACGGCGGCACCAAAGCTCTCCGGGGCGCGGTCAGCGACAGCGACAACGCGCAGTGCACCCAGACCGTGTCCGTGCAGCCCAACACCACGTACTCGTTGAGTGGTTGGGTGCGCGGCTCCTATGTCTACCTCGGCGTGACCGGCGGTGCCTCGACGTGGACCACGTCCCCGTCGGCGTACTCCCAGCTCACCACGAGCTTCACCACCGGCGCCTCGCAGACCAGCGCGCAGATCTACGTCCACGGCTGGTACGCGCAGGGCACCTACTACGCCGACGACATCAGCCTCGACGGCCCCGGCGGTGGCGGTTCGGACACCCAGGCGCCGACCGCGCCGAGCGGACTGGCCTCCACCGGCAAGACCTCGTCGAGCGTGTCGCTGAAGTGGAACGCCGCGACGGACAACGTGGGCGTCACGGCGTACGACATCTACAGCGGCTCGAACAACGTCCTCAGCGTCTCCGGTACGTCCGCCACGGTCAGCGGGCTCTCGCCCAGCACGGCGTACACCTTCACGGTGAAGGCGCGGGACGCGGCCGGGAACACCTCCGGCGCGTCGAACTCCGTGAGCGTGACGACGGACGCGGGCACCGGCGGCACCGGCTTCAAGCAGGCCGCGCCGTATCTGTACGAGGGCTGGGGCGATCCCCCGAGCCCGAGCACGGTGATGAGCACGACCGGGATCAAGTGGTTCACCATGGCGTTCATGCTGGACTCCGGCGGCTGCAACCCCGCCTGGGACAGCACTCGGCCGCTGACCGGCGGTGTCGACCAGACCGCCATCAACCAGATCCGGGCCGCCGGCGGTGACATCGTGCCGTCGTTCGGCGGCTGGCAGGGCAGCAAGCTCGGCGCCAACTGCTCCTCGGCGAGCGCGCTCGCGGCCGCGCTGCAGAAGGTGATCGACGCCTACTCGCTCAAGGCGATCGACATGGACATCGAGAACACCGACGAGTTCGAGAACGAGGCCGTGCAGGCGAGGATCCTCACCGCCCTGAAGACGGTGAAGGCCAACAACCCCGGCCTGAAGACCATCGTCACCTTCGGCACCTCGACCACCGGGCCGACCTACTACGGCAACCGGCTCATCGAGCAGGCGCAGTCGATCGGCGCGAACATCGACGTCTTCACCGTCATGCCGTTCGACTTCGGCGGCGGCTCCGACATGTACGGCAACACCGTGAACGCCACCGAGGGACTCAAGGCCAAGCTGAAGTCCACGTTCGGCTGGGACGACGCCACCGCCTACGCCCACATCGGTATCTCGGGCATGAACGGCCTCTCCGACCAGCAGGAGAACACGACGCCGGCGATCTGGACCTCGATCCGGGACTGGGCCAACTCCCATCACATCGCCCGGCTCGCGTTCTGGTCGGTCAACCGCGACCGGCCGTGCCCGGGCGGCGGAGTCGTCAGCAACTGCTCCGGCATCAGCCAGAACAACTGGCAGTTCACCTCGATCACGGCCGGCTTCACCGGCTGAGCCCCAGGAGTCAGCCGGACCGATACCCCCACGCCTGCGCCAACTCGGCCAGGCGTGGGGGCAGTTCCAGCTCCACGGCGGCCGGACGGGCGGGCTGGATCCGTCCCGACCTGATCGTGCTGGACCAGTCCCCGAGCTGCGGCCGGAAGGTGCCGTGGTCCTGGCTGCCGTAGTCGAGCATCGCGCTCTCCCACGCCACACCGAGGTGGCCGCACAGGTCGCGGGTGGTCCGCTCCGGCTCGGCGGTGAGCTCCTCGTAGCGCACCACATGGACGTCCAGCGACGTGCGGGCCTCCTCCAACTTCTCGGCGTAGTCGAGGACTTCGGCGCGGATCGCCTCGTGGTCGGGGTCGGTGCGGCGCTCGGTCAGGGAGGTGATGACCGCGCCCGGGTGGCGCAGCAGGACGACGTAGCGCGCGTTCGGCCAACATCGGTGCAGCCGGGGCCAGATGAGGGTGTTCGCCGGGGTCTTGTCGACGATGACGTCCTTGCCGCTGCGGGCGAGTTCGCGATGCAGGACCCGGTCCCACAGCACGTGTTCCAGTTCCTGCCGGTCGAGTTCGAGCGCCTTCATCGCCGCGGAGGTGAAGTCCCGGCTCAACTCGACGTGCAGGGTGCGCAGATGCATCTCGTGCGGGGCGCGGATCCGGCTGTGGCTGTTGAGCAGCACCCGCAGCAGGGTCGAGCCGGAGCGTACGGAGGACAGCACGAAGACCGGGGAGTCGACGAGGCGCGGGGAGCGGGGAGCGACGTACGATGGGGTCGCCCCGGCGGACCGGGGTGACGGTACGGCCAGGTTCCGGCGCGGCGGACTCACCGCCTCCTTCATGAGCCTGCCGCGGCGCCTGAGCCCCTTGCCGATCGCGGACATACGCGGGTCTCGCACGGTGTCACCTCTCTGTCGTGCCCTTGCTCCCGCATCCCAGGGGCGGCGATCGAACCCCAGATGGCGCGCAGGGAAACAGAGAAGGTCACGGCGGGCCGGAAACCTGCCGTGACCTGGTGACTTACCGCTCTCTTAAGAGTTGATGGGAATCAGAACCGGCCCGACCCCCGGTACAGCTCCAGCTCCCCGTCCAGCTCGACCTTCAGCACGGTGGCGTAGGGGTCGAGGTCCGCCGCGGCGGGCGGGTCGATCCACACGATGCCGACGGCGTCGTGCAGACCGCCCACCTTCCGGTGGCCGAGTTCCGTGCCGGTGCCGAGGACGGTGACCCTGCGGACCGGGGTGACCAGCCCGCGCAGGCCGATCTCGGCGCGCGGGGCGTCGAAGAGGACCAGGTAGAGCGTCCGGCCGTCCGCGGAGAGGGTGCTGGGCCCGTAGTGGTGCCCGGCGGGCAGCCCGCGCACGGTCCCGTACACGGACTCGGCGTGCCTCCCGATCCACTCCCCGAGCCCCTCCAGCCGCTCGACCTGCGGCTGCGGGATGGTGCCGTCCTCCATCGGACCGACGTCGAGCAGCAGGTTGCCGCCCCCGCCGATGGTCTCGGTGAAGTAGCGGATCAGCTGGGCGAGCGACTTGTGGTTGTGGTCGTGGTGCTGGTACCCCCACGAGTCGTTGATCGTCAGGCACAACTCCCAGGGACCGTCCGGCGGTTCGATGGGAGCACCCTGCTCGGGGGTGGCGTAGTCGCCCTCGCTGAGCATGCGCGCGTTGAAGACGACGTCCGGCACGTACGAGCGGATCAGCGCGGCCAGTTCGGGGATGCGCCACTGCTCCTCGCTGCGGTCCCACTCGCCGTCGAACCACATCAGGTCCGGCCGGTAGCGGGAGGCCAGCTCCCTGATCTGACCGTCCCGGTAGGCGATGAACCGCTCCCAGGCGTCCAGGTCCTCGTCCTCGGCGGCCACCTCGGAGTAGCGGTTGTCCTCCTGCTCCGGCGGACGGCCCGGCTTGCGCGTGGAGGCGTAGTCGGGGTGGTTCCAGTCGGAGTGGGAGTAGTAGAAACCGACCTTGAGGTCCTTCTCCCGCAGCGCCTCGGCGTAGGGGCCGACGTAGTCCTTGCCGAGGTTGAGGTCGCCGAACCCGGTGTCCCACAGGGCCACTCCGTCGTGGTGACGGGTCGTCAGCACGGCGTACTTGGCACCGGCCCGCGCGAACAGGTCGGCCCACGCGCGCGGGTCGTATTTGGCGCCCGTGAAGCGCTCCAGCTGGGACATGTACTGGTCGTGCGGGACGATGTCGTCGTAGAACGACCAGGACTCCTGGACGCCGTCGACGGCGTAGATGCCCCAGTGGATGAAGATCCCCAACTTGGCGTCGGTGAACCAGGGTTGCATCGCCATCAGCTCACCCCGCCGCGCGCCAGGCGCAGCGTCAGCACCTGGAAGGGGCGCAGCGAGACCCGCACGCCACCGTCCTCGACGCTCGCGTCCTCCAGCGGGCGCTCCAGCAGGTCGGTGACCTGGGCGCCGGCCAGCGGGAAGCCGGTGCGCAGCACGCCCGTCGCGCGGCCACCGCCGGACTCGTAGAGCCGGACCACCACGTCGCCGGACTCGTCGTCGGCGAGCTTGACCGCCTCGACGGTCACGCCCTCGCCGTCGACCGAGACGACCGGCTCGGGGGCACCGGCCGCGTCCGCCACCCGCAGGGGCAGGTTGAGGGAGTAGCCCTCGGCGACGGTGTCGTCGATGCTCGCGCCGGGCAGCAGCGAGTAGGTGAAGCGGTGCGTGCCCTGGTCGGCCTCCGGGTCCGGGATGCGCGGGGCGCGGACCAGGCTGAGCCGGACCGTGGTCGTCGTACCGCCGTCCTCACGGACCGTGCGGGAGACGTCGTGGCCGTAGGTGGAGTCGTTCAGCACCGCGACGCCGTAACCCGGTTCGGCGATGTGCACCCAGCGGTGGCCGGAGACCTCGAAACGGGCCGACTCCCAGCTGGTGTTGGTGTGGGTGGGCCGCTGGACGTGGCCGAACTGGATCTCCGCCGAGGAGTGCGCGGCGCGCACGTCCACCGGGAAGGCGGCCTTGAGGATCTTCTCCGCCTCGTGCCAGTCGATCTCGGTCGCGAAGTCGATGCGGGGGCTGTCGGCGCGTACGGAGATCGTCTGGACGATCTTCGAGCCCTTGCCGAAGGAACGCGTCACACGGATCGCGCCCTCCAGCGGGTCCTCGGAGACCACCTCGATCTCCAAGGCCTCCAGCAGGTCCGTGTACCGGTTCTTGTAGTGGCTGTCGATGTCCCAGGCGTCCCAGTAGTTCGGGAGGTCGGTGTGCAGCCGGAGCAGGTTGCCCGCGGAGGCGAGGACCTCTCGGCCCGCGCGCACGTCATAGACGGAGTCGAGCGTGCCGTCCTCGGCGACCGAGACCCGCACCAGACCGTTGTCGAGCACCCGGCCCGACACGCGCACCGGCTGCGCGGGCTCCGCGTCGGTCAGCGCCGCGCTGCCGTTCGCGGGCACCTCGACAAAGGCCAGTGCCCCCTCGGAAGCACGCACCACCTCGGACCGGTCGTAGGGGCTCGTGTTGAAGACCCGGGTGCCACCGGCGCCCAGCGCGGCCACCGCCTCGGCGGTCAGCGCCTCCAACTCCTCGGCCACGCGGGCGTATTCAGCCTCGGCCTCGCGGTGCACCCAGGCGATGGAGGAGCCCGGCAGGATGTCGTGGAACTGGTGAAGGAGGACCGTCTTCCACAGCCGGTCGAGCTTCTCGTACGGGTAGGCGTAGCCCGGCGCGTGCAGCGCGGCCGTCGTCGCCCACAACTCCGCCTCGCGCAGCTTGTGTTCGCTGCGGCGGTTGCCCTGCTTGGTGCGGGCCTGGGAGGTGTAGGTGGCGCGGTGCAGCTCCAGGTAGAGCTCGCCGACCCAGACGGGGGCGTCCGGGTACTCGGCGCGGGCCTGGGCGAAGAAGTCGTCCGGGTGCTCGACGACGACCTTGGGCGAACCCTCCAAGTCGGCGAGCCTGCGCGCGCGTTCCATGATCTCGCGGGTGGGGCCGCCACCGCCGTCGCCCCAGCCGAAGGGCGCGAGCGAGCGCGAACCGCCGCCCTTCTCCGAGTAGTTGCGGACCGCGCGGTCCATCTCCTCGCCGCTGAAGCGGGCGTTGTAGGTGTCGACGGGCGGGAAGTGCGTGAAGATGCGGGTGCCGTCGATGCCCTCCCACCAGAAGGTGTGGTGGGGGAACTTGTTGGTCTGGTTCCAGGAGATCTTCTGGGTGAGGAACCACTCGTTGCCGGCGAGCTTCGCGAGCTGCGGGTAGGCGGCGGTGTAGCCGAAGGAGTCCGGGAGCCAGACGCCCTTGGTCTCGATGCCGAAGTGCTCGATGAAGAACCGCTTGCCGTGGATGAGCTGGCGGGCCATGGCCTCGCCGCCGGGCAGGTTGCCGTCGGCTTCGACCCACATGCCGCCGACCGGGGCCCACTGTCCCTTCTTCACGGAGTCCTGGATGCGGGCCCAGACGTGCGGGTAGTTGTCGCGCACCCACTCGTACTGCTGGGCCTGCGAGCAGGCGAAGATGAAGTCCTCGTACTCGTCGGCGAGCGAGGTGACGTTGGAGAAGGTCCGGGACGTCTTGCGCTTGGTCTCGCGGATCGGCCAGAGCCACGCGGAGTCGATGTGGGCGTGGCCGACACCGGAGATGGTGTGCGCGCTGGCGTGCGCGGGCTTGGCCAGGACGGGGGCGAGCACCTCGCGGACGGCGGCCGCGCTGCCCGCGACGTCGTCCAGGTCGAGGACGTCCATGGCCCGGTCCAGGGCGTGCAGGATCTCGTGGCGGCGCGGCTCGTGGTCGGGGAGGTGGACCATCAGCTCACGCAGCACCTGGAGGTCCAGGTCGAGGTGGAAGACGTTCTCGTCGAGGATGGCGATGTCGGCGCGCTGGAAGGTGTACAGCGGCGCGGACCCGGCCGTGAGCTTGTCGCCCATCGGCGTGATCCTGGAGAAGTTGTCCTTGAGGATGTCCGGGTTGGACGCGGCCTCGACCAGGTAGTCGATCTCCTCGCCGCCCGCCGCGGGGTTGGCGATCGGGACGTACTGGTTGAGCGGGTTCACGGCCTTCAGGGGGCGCCCGTCGGCCAGGTGGACCAGGGCCTCGGCCTGGTTGCCGGGCCAGTCGCCGACGAAGCCGAGGTCGATGACGGCCTCGACGCGCTTTCCGGCCCACTCCGCGGGCACCTGTCCGCGCATCCGGAACCAGGTGGTGCCCCAGGGCGGGCCCCACGGGGTGTCCATCGCGAAGGGCTCGTAGCGGGCGGCCGCGGCCTCCTCGAAGGAGACCGGCTCCCCCGGCGCCTGCCAGGCCTCGACCTCGAAGGGGACGGTGGCCGCGTGGATGGCGGGCTTGATCCGCTGGTCGTGCGCGCGCTGGACGCGCTCCTCGATGCGGCGGCGTTCGTCGTGCATGAAAGGTCTCCAGTGAGGGAGGACGAGCTGGGGAAAGCGCTTTCCAGGAAGCGAGTGCTACTTAAGGTACGCGAGGCCGGGGTGGACCGAGGTGTACCCCTCGACCAGCTTGCGGGCGACGCCCACGGAGTCGACCAGCGGATGGAGGGCGAACGCCTTCACCGCGGTCGTACGGGCGCCGGACTCCGCGGCGGCGAGCACCTCGCGCTCGACGGCCTTGACGGAGCAGACCAGGCCGGTGGCGTGGTCGGGCAGCGGGGCGACGGAGACCGGGTGGGCGCCGTTGGCGTCGACCAGGCAGGGCACCTCGATCACGGCATCGTTGTCGAGCACGGAGAGCGTGCCCTGGTTGCGGACGTTGAGGATGAGCGTGGTGCGCTCGTCGCGGGCGATGGCCCGCATCAGGGCGAGCGCGACCTTCTCGTAGCCGCCGGAGAGGTCGTCCGCCTCGCGCTCACCGGCGCCGGCCGTCTCGCGGTTCTCGGCCATGTAGGTGGCCTCGCGCTCGGCGCGGGTGCGGTCCCAGATGCCGAGGGCGGACGCGTCGGAGCGCGCGACCTCCTCGTAGAAGTGCGCCTGCTGGTCGTGGAGGAAGGCGCCGCGGGTCTTCTCGGCCTGCTGGTAGGCGCGGACGGCCTCGCGGTTGAAGTAGTAGTAGTGCAGGTACTCGTTGGGGATCGCGCCGAGGGACTGGAGCCAGTCGACGCCGAAGAGCTTGCCCTCCTCGAAGGAGCCGAGCAGGTCGGGGTCGGCGAGCAGCCGGGGCAGCTCGTCCCGCCCGGCGATCTTCAGGCCGCGGACCCAGCCGAGGTGGTTGAGGCCGACGTAGTCGATCCACGCCTCGTTGGGGTTGGCGCCGAGCACGCGCGCGATACGGCGGCCGAGGCCGACCGGGGAGTCGCAGATGCCGATGACGCGGTCGCCGAGGTGGCGGGACATGGCCTCGGTGACCAGGCCCGCGGGGTTGGTGAAGTTGATGAGCCAGGCGTCGGGGGCGAGCCGCGCCACCCGCCGGGCGATGTCGACGGCGACCGGGACCGTGCGCAGGCCGTAGGCGATGCCGCCCGCGCCGACCGTCTCCTGGCCGAGGACGCCCTCGGCGAGGGCGACCTTCTCGTCGTTGGCCCGGCCTTCCAGGCCGCCGACGCGGATCGCCGAGAAGATGAAGTCGGCGCCGCGCAGGGCCTCGTCCAGGTCGGTCGTCGCGGTCACCGTGGGGGCGTCCGCGACCCGGTCCGCCTGTTCGCCGAGGACCCGGGTGACCGCGGCAAGCCGCAGCGGGTCCAGGTCGTGCAGGACGACCTCGGTGACCCGGCCCTCGCCGCGGTCGGTCAGCAGCGCGCCGTAGACGAGCGGTACGCGGAAGCCGCCGCCGCCGAGAATGGTCAGCTTCACCGGTGTCCTCCAGAGGTGCTCCGGCGGGCGGGCCGGGCATGGGTCGGGCTTTCGCGGTGCGCGTCGCGGGAACCGGGCACGCGCAGCCTCCTTGCATGGGTTGTCTCAGGGGGTCGGCGGCGCGGACTCACACGGACCCCTTTCCCGCCAGGACCACCTCGACGCCCGCCTCCTCCAGGGAGGAGCGGGTGGTCGGGTCGACCGGCGCGTTGGTCACCACCACGTCCAGGTCCTCGGGACCGCAGACCTTCGCCATGCCGGTGCCCGGGAACTTCGCCTGGTCGGCGAGGAGGACGACCTTGTCGCTCGCCTTGATCATGGCGCGCTTGACCGGCACCTCGACGACCGTCGTGTCCATCACCTGCCCGGCGGGGCGCACCCCGCTGGTGCCGAGGAAGAGCCAGTCGGCGTGCAGCTGACGCAGATTGTCCTCCGTGAGGAAGCCGACCAGCGAGCGGTACTCGCGGCGGACCATGCCGCCGAGCAGCACCAGTTCGATGCCCTCGTCGTCGGCGAGCTCCTCGTAGACCACCAGGTTGCTGGTGATCACGGTGAGGCGGCGGCCGTGCAGCTGCCGGGCCAGCCGGTAGGCGGTGGTGCCGATGTCGAGCAGCACGGACTGGCCGTCCTGCACCAGGGCGGCCGCGCGGACGGCTATCGCGTCCTTCTCGGCCACCCGGACCTCGGCGACCTCGGCGAAGGGCTGGTCGCCCTCCTCGGCACGGGCACCGCCGTGCACTCGGGTGAGCAGCCCGTCCTCCTCCAGCTTGACGAGGTCACGCCGGATGGTGGCGGGGCTCACACCGAGCTGCTCGGAGAGGTCGGTGACGGCCGCGGGGCCCCCGGAGCGCAGGGCCCGCAGGATGAGTTGGTGTCGTCGTTCTGCCAGCACGCCGTGAACACTACTCGTCATCTTCAATCATTTCCATGCTCAGTTCTGCTTAGGTATTGACCAATGTCGCCGAGCGGCGCACGATTCCCGTCATCGAAATTGACGAGTTTTGACGAGAGGCGTTCACGTGGACGACGACAGGCCCGAGGTCCTGCTGACCGGGCTGCTCTTCTACGACCTCGTCCTCACGGGGCTGGGAAAGCCGCCGACACCGGGTGAAGAGATCTGGACGGCCGGCATGGGCTGCGGCCCCGGCGGCATCGCGAACCTCGCGGTGGCGGCCTCCCGCTTCGGCCTGCGCACGTCCCTCGCCACCGTCTTCGGCGACGACTTCTACGGCACCTACTGCCATGAGGTCCTCGCAGGTCAGGAGGGCGTCGACCTCTCGCTCTCGCGGGTCGCGGACGGCTGGCACACCCCCGTCACCGTCGCGCTCGCCCACGGCACCGACCGTGCCCTCGTCACCCACGGCCAGGAGCCGCCGTACTCCCAGGACGTGCTGATGGGCGACCCGCCCGAGGCGCGCACGGCCCTGGTGCACCTGGAGGCCGAGCCGCGCGCGTGGCTCGCCAAGGCGGCCGCGAACGGCACGCAGATCTACGCGGACGTCGGCTGGGACCCCACCCAGCAGTGGCGCTCGGATCTGCTCGACCAGCTGGCCCTGTGCCACGCCTTCCTGCCCAACGAGGTCGAGGCGATGGCCTACACCCGCACCGACAGCGCGGTGGCGGCCCTCGGCACGCTCTCCGAGCTGGTGCCGGTGGCCGTGGTCACCCGGGGCGGGGACGGCGCGGTCGCCGTCGACCAGGAGACCGGCGAGTACGCGGACGTCCCGGCGCTCGCCGTGGACGTGCTCGACGCCACGGGCGCGGGAGACGTCTTCGGCGCGAGTTTCGTCGCGGCCTCGCTGGGCGGCTGGCCGCTGGAGGAACGGCTGCGGTTCGCCGTCCTCGCGGCCGGTCTGTCCGTACGGCAGCACGGCGGAGCCCTCGCGGCCCCGGGCTGGTACGGCGTGGACCGGTGGTGGCGCTCCCTGACGGACCCCGACCTCAAGCGCGCGTACGGATTCCTGGCCGACCGCATCCCGGCGGACGTGGGCCCCCCGGTCCACTACGCGCCGGTCACCCCACCGGCCCGGCCGGCACCGGGCCTCCCCGACGCCGGGCCGGCGCCCGGCTGCAACCCCCTGAGTCGAGGTGGCGGTCTGGGCGGCCGCCTTAGCCGGGGCGGCGGTTTTGGCGGTCTGCTTCTTGGCCGCGGCGGCCGCG
>NZ_JBEYVC010000041.1:0-55081 GCF_040643855.1 Streptomyces sp. NPDC047072
CGGTGGGCTTCGTCGACGGTGATCAGCGCCCAGGGCGGCATGGCGTAGTCCTGGTGCGCTTCTTCGACGCGGTGCAGTGGACGTCTTTTAGGGGCGCGGGGAACTGCGCGACCAGCCCCCACCGGGCCCGCAGCCGCCGACGCATCCGCAACCCGCCCCTACATACGGCTCAAGCTCGCCGTCGCGAAGAGTACGTCCCTGATGGCCTCGCGGTCTCCCAGTTGCCCCGACGCCGCCTCCTCCGGCGACACATGCCCCGCCGCCAGCTGACAGAACTCCACGCCGTCCAGCGCGACATGTGCGACTTCCCGTTCCGCCGACCCCACCACCCCCGGCGAGTCCAGCGAGATCAGCCACTCGCCTCCCCCATGGCCCTCGATCTCCAGCCGCAGACTCCTCCCGGCCTCCCCGGCAGGGACGAGGTGTCGGCCCTTGACCGGTGTCGCGAGGCCCGCCCGTCGGCGGGTCGCGAGGACCGTCGGCAGCATGCGTGCCGCGAGGTCGATCATGCGGTTCAGGTGGCGCCCGGAGGGTGGTGCGTACGGGTAGTCCACCGCCTCCGCGATGTCCTCCGCGTGCACCCAGCACTCGAAGGCCCGGTCCAGCATCGCGTCGTGCAGGGGGAGTTCGAAGTCGCCGTAGGAGATCGGGAGCCTGCCGTGGTTGCCGCCGGTGAAGGACACCGTGCGCACCAGGTCGTGGCTCTGCTCGCGCCAGGGCGCGCGGACGGAGCGGGTCGGCGGGAAGTGCGCGGCACGCCAGTACGCCTCGGTGCGCCCTGCCGGGGTCGCCGGGTCCGCGGGGAGCTTGCCGAGCGGGTCGTCGAGGCCGAGGGCGACCGCGACGAGGCCGTCCACCGAGAGCAGGTGGGCTATGACCCCGGCGACCGTCGTACGGCGGCTCGTCGCCTCGTCGGCCTCGAACCACCGCAGCCGCACGGGCGCGTGCCACTCCGCGTCGCCGAAGTCCTGGAGCAGGGCGTCCAGGCGGGCGGTCTCGGCGTCGTACGCGGTGGCCCACTCCGGCATCGGGATGCGCGGCGGGCGGCGGTCCAGGCAGCTCTCCAGGACGCGGGTGCGCAGGCCGGGGTCCAGGTCGAGGCTCTCGGGCCGCTGGAGCAGGCCGACGGCGCCGCGCAGCCGTAGCGCCTCGTCGGCGCAGGAGCCGCACTCGCCGAGGTGATCCTCGACGGCGGCCGTCTCCTCGGCGGAGCAGGCGGCGAGCGCCCACGCCCCGAGCAGAGCCTTCAGCACCCGGTGCTCCAGCACGAGCGGAGCGGGCCGGGGCAACTCGTCGAGCGCGGGCAGGGGGTGTCCTGTGTCCTCGACGGAGGCCCGGGGGAGAGGTATACGGGCGGGCTGATCGGGATCGGGTACGCCGGCATTGTCGCCGCTGCCGCTGCCGCTGCCGCTGCCGCTGCCGCTGCCGCTGCCGCTCCCGGGACCGCCACCGATTCCGTTCGCGCCTGCCGCGCCTGCCGCGCCTGCCGCGCCTGCCGCGCCTGCCGCGCCTGCCGCGCCTGCCGCGCCTGCCGCGCCCGCGCGGTCCGCGTCGCCGGCACCTGTGTGGCCGGGGCCGCCCCTGCCTTCGGCACCAGTGCCGTTCCGTCCGTTCTCGCCGTGCGCGCCGGAGTGGCTCGGCCCGTCCCCGGCCCGTCCACCGGAGCCACTACGGCCCCCGAAGCCGCCCGAGCGGCCCGCGCTGCCCATGCCCGCGGTACCCCCGGCACCTCCCGGGAGCCCCTCGCGCCCGGGCCCGCTCTCCAGGGGCCCCTGGTCGTCGTACGCCTCGAAATGGCCCGTCACGCCGCGCCCCCGTATCCCGGCGGAGCCCCCGGCGCTCCCGCGTCGTGGGCGGTGGACAGGAGTTGCAGGCCCAGGCGGAGGCGGCGGCGGGCCTCGTCCTCGGTGACGCCGAGGTCGGCCGCGGTCTGGCGGTAGTCGCGGCGCTGGAAGTACGCCAGCTCCAGGGCGGCGCGCAGCGGCGCGGGCATGGACTGGACGATGTAGTCGGCGCGGGCGGCCACGGAGGCACGGCGGACCTTGCGCTCCAGCTCCTCCGTGTCGGCGGCCGCGTCCGCGCCGCCCCGGGTGAGCGCGGCGGTCTCGGTGGCGCGCAGCCGCTGCACGGCGAGGCGGTGGGTCAGCCCGGCCACCCAGGAGCGCAGCGGGCCCTGCTGGGGGTCGTAGCTCTCGGGGTGTTCCCAGACGTGGGCGAAGACGTCCCGGGTGATGCCGTCGGCGGCACGCTCGTCTCCGAGCACACGGTGGGCAAGGGTGAACACGAGTGAAGCGAAACGGTCGTAGAGCTCGCCGAGGGCGGCCGCCTCACCGCGTGCGAGCCGCTGCTGCATCTTGCGGTCCCAGCGGGGCGGTGCGTCCTTCTTCGCCATGCGGCCCCCTCACCCCTGGATGTGTCCGAGTCAAGCCTGCGCCCACCGTCTTCTCGAATGTAGTCGGCACCTCCGACAGCGCACGCCCCTTTGTTCCATTGCACGCCCCCTGAGGGGGCTCAGGTGGTAGTGGACCTTCCTGTACCCGTTCACTCTCTGCTCAGACCTGATCGAACAGGATCGAAGCCGACTAAAACAAGCCTCTTTCGAACGGTTTCCGTTTCTGGCCCTGTGTTTCAGGGAACGGCCGCTGGGCAGCCGCGCTGCAAGGAAGCGTAGGAACGGCTTCTGTTTGCTTTCCGGCGAGCGAAGGGCATGGTGGTGGCGTTCAATGTGACCGGCAGTGAGCAGGGAGAGTGGTCTGTGCTCCAGGTGTCGGGCGAGCTGGACCTGGTGACCTCGCCGGTGCTGCGCCAGCGGGTGCACGACGTGGTGGCCGAGGGCCGGCACCGCATCGTCCTCGACCTCTCCGAGGTCTACTTCTGCGATTCCAGCGGTGTCGGCGTGCTCATCGCGGTCCGTCGCCTCGTCCGCTCCTGCCGGGGCCGGCTGCGGCTGATCCTCCCGGCCCAGGGCGCCGCGGAGGGCTCCCACGTCAACCGCGTCCTGGGCGCGCTGGGCGTGCGCCGGCTGTTCGAGGTCCACGCGGACCTGGACTCGGCGACCGACGAGGAGGCAGGACCACTGTCCGCCTAGGGCCTGTCCGGCGGATCATGCCGGCGTCGCGGGGCTGGGCACGCCCGTCTGCCGCGTTGTCGTCGGTTGCCGACTCCCCCACGCTCGAACAACCTCGCGCGGGGGCACCCCCATCGCGTCGCCGCCCTCCTCCGCCTTGCAGCCAGACGCACCCAGCCCCGCTCACCTGCACTAGTCAGCACCGTCTCTTGAAGCCGGCCTGATCCGCCGGACAGACCCTAGGGACCCGCCCCGGCGGTGCCCGGATGTGATCCGTCGCACGCCGACTGCCACACCGTTGTCCCAAAATTTCCCCGGTCCTGGCACAGACGTCGCTTTTCGGTGCCCGGGGCACCCGACGCGTCGTACGCTCCGAGCCAGATGCACCCGACGTGACGTGAGGCGGCCCGAGAAGACATGGTCAGCAGCGAGTACGAGCGCAGGATCGCCGCCCGGTTCGCCACCTTCGACCAGGACGGCAACGGCTATATCGACCGCGAGGACTTCAACGTGGCGGCCAAGGCGCTGCTCACGGAGTTCGCCACCACCGCGCGGTCCGACAAGGGACAGGCGCTGTACGCCGGCGCCGAGGCGTTCTGGCAGGGCATGGCGGGGATCGCGGACCGGGACGGTGACCAGCGGATCACCCGGGACGAGTTCGTGAACGGCGCGGTCAAACGGCTGCGCGACAACCCCGACCGGTTCGCCGAGATCGCCCGCCCCTTCCTGCACGCGGCGATCGACGTCGCCGACCGGGACGGGGACGGCCGCGCCACCGTCGAGGACACCGCGCGCGTGCTCACGATCCTGGGCGTGGCCGAGGAGTTGGCGCGGGCGGCCGCCGCCGCGCTGGACGCCGACGGCGACGGCAAGGTCGGCGAGGCCGACATCGTGCCCGCCTTCGCCCGCTACTTCACCGTCCCCGAATAACGCTCCCTCAGCTGGTACTTGAGGACCTTGCGCAGGGTGTCGTTGCGCGGCAGGGCCTCCACCACCTCCAGCCGCTCCGGCAGCTTGTGCACCGACAGCCCTTCCGCGCGCAGATAGTCCGTTACGGCGTCCAGGGTCAACTCCGCTGCCCCCGGCGGCTGTTCCACCACCGCGCACACCCGCTCCCCGCGCTCGGCGTCCGGCAGCCCGATCACGGCCACGTCCCCGACCGCCGGATGCGCGGCGAGCAGGTCCTCGATCTCCTTCGCCGAGATGTTCTCGCCCTTGCGGATGATCACGTCCTTGAGCCGCCCGGTGAGCACCAAGTGCCCGCTGTCGGTGAGGAATCCGAGGTCCCCGGTGCGCAGAAACCCTTCCTCGTCGAAGGCCTCCGCGCTCTGCCCCGGGTCCAGATAGCCCTGGCAGACGGCCTCTCCCTTCAGCCGCACCTCCCCGTCCACGATCCTGATCTCCATGCCCTCCGGCGGCCGTCCCTCGGTCGTCGCGAGGTTCTCCACCGTGTCGTCCGGCGCCCCCATCGTGATCATCGGCACCTCGGTCATGCCGTACCCGTGGGTGAGTTGGACCCCCATCTCCCGCACGACCGCGTGGTAGACCTCGGGCGGCTTGGGCGCCCCACCGCCCGCGAGGAGTCGCAGCGTGGGAATCACGGGAATGCCGGGCTGCTTGCGCTGCTCGGCAAGGAACATCGAGTAGAAGGCGGTGGACCCGCCCGCCACCGTCACCCCGTGCCTGCGGTATCCCTCCAGTGCGTCCGGCAGCGCGAACTGCTCGAACATCACCGCCGGGAAGCCATACAGCAGCAGCATCACGGTGTAGTCGGGGCCCGCGATGTGCGCGTACGGGAAGGCCATCGACCCCACGTCGTCCGCCGCGAGGCGCAGCGCGTGCGCGAGGCAGGAGCCGCCCGCGATCAGCGAACGGTCCGTGTGGAGCACGCCCTTGGGGTCGGAGGTGGTGCCCGAGGTCCAGTAGATCCAGCGCACGGAGGTGCCGTCGGAGGGCGGGGCGGGGAGGACCGCCGGATCGCCGTCCGGGAGGTCGTCGTACGCCTCGAAGACCCCCTTGGCGCCGAGCCGCCGGGCCATCTCCGTGTGGTCGAAGCCGCGCCAGGTGCCGGGCACCGCGAAGAACTCCGCCTTCGACTCCCGTAGCGCGAAGCCGACTTCGCGGTCGCGGTAGAAGGGGATGACCGGCGACTGGACGGCGCCGAGGCGGGCCAGGGCGAAGGAGAGCAGCGCCGTCTCGATACGGGTGGGCAGCTGCCAGGCGACGACCGTGCCGGGGCGGACGCCCATGCCGTACAGGCCGGCCGCGACCCGCTCGGCACGCGTGCGCAGCTCGCCGAAGGTCAGGACGCGGTCGTCCTGGAGGAACACCGGCCGGTCGGGGGTGAGTTCGGCGCGGGCGGCGACCAGGTCCCAGAGGGTGCGGGAGGAACTGAGTGCATGGGCGGTGTCGTTCACGGTGGCCCCCGTCTGATGAGTCGTCAGATCGTGGGCAGAGCGTAGGGCCGGGCGCCTTGTCGGTCCAGGGGTGCGGGACTTAGCCTTTTCGGAATCTGACGGTTCATCAGATGGGTTCATCGGATGGGGGCGGCTGTCGTGGATCTCGCGTACTCGCCGGAAGAGGAGGAGTTCCGGGCCCGGCTGCGGGAGTGGCTGGCCAAGGCGCTCCCCACGCTGCCGCGGAAACCGTCCCCGCAGGACTGGCCCGGGCGGCGGGCGTACGACCTCGGCTGGCAGCGGATGCTGTACGACGCCGGGTACGGGCATGTGCACTGGGACGCCTCGCCGACCATGCGGCTGATCTTCCTGGAGGAGACGGAGCTGGCCGGTGCGCCTTATGTGGGCGCCGGCTTCGTCGGGCTGCTGCACGCGGGGCCGACGATCGCCGCCGAAGGGACGCCCGAGCAGCGGGAACGGTGGCTGCCACCGATCCTGCGCGGCGAGGAGGTCTGGTGCCAGGGGTTCAGCGAACCGGACGCCGGGAGCGATCTCGCGGCGCTGCGGACGCGGGCGTGGCGGGACGGGGACGAGTACGTGGTCACCGGGTCGAAGATCTGGACCTCGCATGCGGAAGTCGCCGACTGGTGCGAGCTGTTGGTGCGTACGGATGCGGCTGCGCCCAAGCATCGCGGGATCACGTGGCTGGCGATGCCGATGTCGGCGCCCGGGGTCACCGTGCGGCCGTTGCGGACGCTTGCCGGGTCCGCCGAGTTCGCCGAGGTGTTCCTCGACGACGTGCGGGTGCCGGTGTCGTATCGGGTGGGGGAGGAGAACGACGGGTGGCGGGTGACCATGGTGACGCTGTCCTTCGAGCGGGGGACGGCGTTCGTGGGGGAGGTCGTCGCGTGTCGGCGGATGCTGGGTGAACTCGCCCGTACCGCGCGGGAGAACGGGCGGTGGGACGATCCGGTTCTGCGGCGGCGGCTTGGGCGGATGAACGCGGAGTTTCGGGCGTTGTGGCGGTTGACGCAGTGGAATGTGAGCGGGGGTGGGGTGCCGGGGGTGGGGGGTTCGGTATTCAAGTTGCGGTATTCGCATGCGCGTCAGGAGTTGTACGACGTGGCGGCCGAGGTGTTGGGGGCGGGGGCCTTTGACCTCGAACGGCCTTGGGTGCTGGACCGGTTGTCGTCGTTGTCGTACACCATCGCTGCGGGGACTTCGCAGATTCAGCGGAACATCGTGGCCGAGAGGATTCTTGGGTTGCCCAAGGGGCCGTGAGCAGGTGCGGGTTTCGTCGTGGCTGGTCGCGCAGTTCCCCGCGCCCCTGGGTGGGTTGGTGCGGGCCGGTGTTGAGAAGGGGCCCTCGATATGCGGTTTCAACTGACCGAAGATCAGGTGGCGTTGCGATCCGGGGTGCGGGAGCTACTTGCTCGGCGGTTCGATGCCGGTGCGTTGCGGGCCGCCGTGGACGCTCCGGGGCTTGATCGGGGGCTCTGGCGGGAGTTGGGGGCCGCCGGGTTCTTTTCGCTGCGGGTGCCTGAGGCGGACGGTGGGGTCGGACTCGGGCTGCCGGAAGCTGTGTTGGTGTTCGAGGAGGCTGGGCGGGTTCTGTTGCCCGGGCCCCTTGTGGCCACCCATCTCGCCGCCGGGGTCGTGGACGGGGCCTCCGAAGGGGAGGTTGTCGTCACCGACGTCGACCGGGACGGGCTGGTGGAGTGGCTGGACGTGGCTGATGTCGTGCGGGGGGATGCCGCAGGGGCCGTAGCGCTGAAGTCGGTGGATCCGCTGACGCCGTTGCATCGGGTGCCCGGGGCGGCCGGGGGTGCCGTCGACCCCGTCGCCGATCTCCTCACCGCCGCCGAGCAGCTCGGGACCGCCGTGCGGGCGGGTGAGCTGGCCGTGCAACACGCGCGGACGCGGGAGCAGTTCGGGCAGGCGATCGGGGCGTTCCAGGCGGTGAAGCATCTGTGTGCCGGGATGCTGGTGCGGGTCGAGACGGCGCGGGTCGCGGTGTACGCGGCGGCCGTCACCGGTGATCCCGTGGACATCGCGGCTGCCCGGCTGCTGGCCGACGAGGCGGCCGAGCAGGGTGCCCGGGACTGTCTCCAGGTGCACGGCGGGATGGGGTTCACCTGGGAGAGCGAGGTGCATCTGCTGCTCAAGCGGGCCTGGGTGCGGGCCCGGCGCGGGGGCGGGCGGACGGAGCGTGAGGAGTCGCTCGCCGTCGATCTGTTGGCCTGAGCCGCCCGGCTGCCTGCCCCGTCTCCGGGGCGCTCCCCGCGGATGTCGCGGATTGTGGCATACCGGAATCACGGAGCGTTGATACCGGGTTGTGTCCTACGCGTGACTCGTCACGTCCTGGAGTCGGGGGGTCGCTCCGGTACCTTGTGTGGGATGCGAGTGGTTCCGAGCACGAGCCATGCCGGTGTTGCCCTTGGGGTGATGCCGGAACTGGCCTGTTCGACTCGTCGCAGTGAGCGTCGCACAGTATGCCGCACGGGTACTCCTTCGCGCTGGAATATGCCCGAAGCGCTTGTTGGGGTGACTGTACGTCAACCATGCTGTCTCGTAAGGGACTCACGTTCTGTGACCCAGGGTTTGGTCCTTGTCCAGGTCATGCAAAAAATGGCTACGATCGTGGCCCTCGTGAGGCGCGAGGCCATGTGCCCGCCGGTTCGGATGGTGTGAGCGGTGCAGGTGCTTCAAGTGCAGCTGGAGATCCGGCCCGACCCCGCGGAGGTGGGGCGAGCCCGGAGGTGGGCCCGCTCGCGGCTCGTCGGGTCCGGGATAGGAGCCGACGAACCGCTCGCCGAGACGCTGGTCCTGCTCGTCTCCGAACTGGTCACCAACGCCGTGGTGCACACCGGCCGTCCGGCGGTCCTGCGGCTCTCCCTGCCGGTCACCGCGGCCGAGTCCGCCACCGTCCGCCTGGAGGTGGCCGACCGCAGCGACCGGGCGCCGGTGCCGCGGTGCGTGGACGGCGACGCGACCGGCGGCCGGGGCCTCGCCCTCGTCGACGGACTCGCGGACCGCTGGGGCTGGAGCTCCGAGGGCGTCGGCAAGCGCATCTGGTGCGAACTGGACCGCTGTCGGCCCTCCCGGTCCGGGGAGTCCCGGGAAGACGTGGCGGCCTTCGACGCCGCCGCCTACGAGGGGTTCGCCTTCGAAGCGGTGTGACCGGCGCACGGTCGCAGAATGCGCCACCTCCCCCGCGTTGTGGTGTGCCGGTGCGCCGGGAGGTGCATCGGTGCGCGGTCGCGACAAAGGGGTCGTAAGCGGCAAATCCCCGTAGCGCTGTTGACGCAGAGTGTTCGATTGATCACGCTGAATTCAGCGATTCGCTGCGAGGGGACGACGAGGGCTTCGGCGACGGAGGTCCTCGACGAGTGCGGATCGTGACGCGGTGTCGACTCCCCCAGGGCGGAAGGGAGTCGATGAAGGCGGCGCGCGATACCGGGCTCGGGGCGGAGCCGCGCGCCGCCGGCCGGCGTCCTCAGAGCACGGCGACCGGGGCCACGGGCGTCCCCGTCCCGCCGACGAACGGCTCGGGCATCGCCGACAGCCAGAACGCGTACCGGCCCGCTTCTCCACAGGCTGTGGACAACTCTTCGAGATTCCAGTTCTGGCCCTGCAGCATCCCCATCTCCACCAGGTCCAGCGCGTGCACCGGCAGCCAGAGGTCCTCGATCTCCGGCGGGAAGATCTCGAAGGTCAGGGTGTCGTTGGCGACCGCGGCCACATCGCGCGCGTGGAACCACTCCGGCGTACGGACCGACAGACCCGGCGAGGGATAGCCGTACGCCTCCCGGTCCCCGGCGAGATACACCCGCACCTGCCCGGTCCGTACGAGCACGATGTCGCCGGCGCGCACGCGCGTGCCCGCCAGTTCCTCCGCGGCCTCCAGGTCCTCCGGCGTCACCGCGTGGCCACCGTCGAGCCGGTCCACGCCCCGCGCGCGGGCCACGTCCAACAGGATTCCGCGCGAGACGATGTGCCGCGCCTTGTCGATGCCGCTGAACTCCGCGCCGCCGTGCGCGGTGATCGTGGCCGCCGGGCGGCCGTTGTAGAGCAGGCCCGAGTGAGAGACATGGGTGAGCGCGTCCCAGTGGGTGGCCGCCTGGAGGCCCATGGTCACCGCGTCGTCGCTGCACGCGATCGTTCCCGGGCCGAACAGCTCCTGGTTGACCTGCACCATGACGTGCAGCGGGTTCACCCGGCCCGGGATCATCCCGGTCTGCACGCCGTCCTGCCTCAGGGGCAGGGCGAGCGGGATCCGGCGGCCGCTGCGGACCGTCGCGGCGGCCTCGCGGACCACCTCGTCGGTGATCAGGTTCAGGGTGCCGATCTCGTCGTGGGACCCCCAACGCCCCCAGTTGTTCACGCGTTTGGCGATGTCCCGGAACTCCGGATGATCCGTCGGCGCCGACATCGGTCCTCCCCGGGGCTTGTGTCCGTCGGTCTGACGGGTCATAAAATCTAACGGTCCGTCAGAAACCGCGGGAAGGGGCCGGCGTGGGGAACTTCTTGGCAGGCAAGGTCGTCGCCGTGACCGGCGCCGGGCGGGGGATCGGACGGGCGGTGGCGCTGGCGGCGGCCGCCGAGGGGGCGCGGGTCGTCGTCAACGACTACGGCGTCTCCGTCGACGGCGCGTCCCCCACGAGCGAGGTCGCCGCCGCGGTGGTCAAGGAGATCGAGGCGGCGGGCGGCGAGGCCGTTGCCGTGGCCGACGACGTCTCGACGATGGCGGGCGGGCAGCGGATCGTCGACGTGGCGCTGTCGTCGTACGGGCGGCTGGACGGGGTGGTGTGCGTCGCCGGGATCCTGCGGGAGCGGATGCTGTTCAACATGTCCGAGGAGGAGTGGGATCCGGTCGTCGCGACCCATCTGAAAGGGACGTTCACTGTCTTCCGGGCGGCTTCCGCGGTGATGCGGCAGCAGCGGGCCGGGACGTTGATCGGGTTCACCAGCGGGAACCATCAGGGGTCGTTCTCGCAGGCCAACTACAGTGCGGCGAAAGGGGGGATCATCTCGCTGGTCCGCAGTGCGGCTCTTGCGATGCACAAGTACGGGGTGACCGCGAACGCGGTGGCGCCTGTTGCCCGTACGCGGATGTCGGCGAACGTTCCCTTCGATCTGGCGGAGATCGGGGAGCCGGAGGATGTGGCGGCGATGGTGGTCTATCTGCTGTCCGAGAAGGCTCGGGAGGTCACCGGGCAGGTGTACACGGTGGCGGGGGCGAAGATCGCGGTGTGGGCTCAGCCTCGGGAGTTGAGGGCCGCGTATGCCTCCGGCGGGTGGACGCCTGAGTCGATCGCGGAGTTTTTGCCGGGGGTGGTGGGGGTGGATCCGATGCCGTTGCTTTTGGGGCCGGGTGCCCAATAGCTCGGGGGTGTTTGTGCGTTGGCGGGTGCGGGTGCGTTGTGGCTTGTCGCGCAGTTCCCCGCGCCCCTAGGTGGGTGGAGGCGGCGTGGATTTTGGGTTCAGCGGTGAGGACGAGGCCTTTCGGATCGAGGTGCGGGAATGGCTTGCTGCTCATGTCGATGGGACTCAGGATCGGCGTAGTTGGGAGCGGGCCCTCGGGAAGGCCGGGTGGATCGGGCTCGGGTGGTGTGAGGGTGGGTACGGGAATCGGACCGCGACGCTCACCCAACAGGTCGTCTGGGCCGAGGAGTACGCGCGGTCCGGGGCGCCCGGGCGGTCAGGGCATATCGGTGAGAATCTGCTTGCGCCCACTCTTCTGATGCACGGGACCCCCGAACAGAAGGCCCGCTTCCTGCCGCCCATCGCTGTCGGGGACGAGTTGTGGTGTCAGGGGTACAGCGAGCCCGGGGCCGGGTCGGATCTGGCCGGGGTGCGGACCAAGGCCGTTCTCGTGGACGGGAGTTACCGGATCAGTGGGCAGAAGATCTGGACCTCTCTCGCGCATGAGGCCGACTGGTGTTTTGTGCTGGCCCGTAGTGAGCCGGAGTCCACGCGGCATCGTGGGCTGACCTTCTTTCTCGTGCCCATGGATCAGCCGGGGCGGATCGAGGTGCGGCCCATCCGGCAGCTGACCGGGACCAGTGAGTTCAACGAGGTCTTCTTCGACGGGGCGCGCGCGGAGCATGTCGTCGGGGGCGAGGGCGGTGGCTGGCGGGTCGCCATGAGCCTGCTCGGGTTCGAGCGGGGGGTGTCGACGCTCGCCCAACAGATCGGGTTCGCAAGGGAGTTGTCGGGAGTCGTACGGGCTGCCGTGGAGAGCGGGGCGGTCGCCGATCCGGTCGTACGGGACCGACTCGTACGGCAGTGGGCCGAGTTGCGGGCCATGCGGTGGAACGCCCTGCGGACGCTGGGGGGTTCCGCGGACGCCGGTGCCTCCAGTGTGGCCAAGCTGCTGTGGGCGGGGTGGCATCAGCGGCTCGGGGAGCTGGCGATGCTCGTACGGGGCGCGGGCGCGGCGGTCGGGCCGGTGGACTGGTCGCCTACGGCGCCGTACGAACTCGACGGCCTCCAGCACCTGTTCCTGTTCTCGCGGGCCGACACCATCTACGGCGGCTCCGACCAGATCCAGCGCACCATCATCGCCGAGCGGGTGCTCGGTCTGCCCAGGGAGCCCAAGGGGGTCGTCTGATGCGCGGCGTGCTGTACGACGGGAGGAAAGTCCAGGTCGTCGACGATCTGGAGGTGCGCGGACCCGGGCCCGGGGAGGTGCTGGTCGCGATCTCGGCGGCCGGGCTGTGCCACAGCGACCTGTCCGTGGTGGACGGGACGATCCCCTTCCCGGTGCCGGTGGTGCTCGGGCACGAGGGGGCCGGAGTGGTGGAGGCGGTCGGCGCGGGGGTGGGCCATGTGGCGCCCGGCGACCATGTGGCGCTGTCCACGCTCGCCAACTGCGGTGCCTGCGCGGAGTGCGACCGGGGGCGGCCGACCATGTGCCGCAAGGCGATCGGGCGGCCGCAGCGGCCGTTCTCGCGGGGCGGGGAGCCGGTGTTCCAGTTCGCGTCCAACTCCGCCTTCGCGGAACGGACGGTGGTCAAGGCCGTCCAGGTGGTGCGGATCCCGAAGGACATCCCGCTGCCGTCCGCCGCGCTCATCGGGTGCGGGGTGCTGACGGGGGTCGGGGCGGTGCTCAACCGGGCCAGGGTGGACCGGGGGGACAGCGTCCTCGTCATCGGGACGGGCGGGATCGGGCTCAACGTCATCCAAGGGGCCCGGATCGCGGGGGCGTTGCGGATTGTTGCCGTAGACGCCAATCCGGCGAAGGAGGCGGTGGCCCGGCAGTTCGGGGCGACGGACTTCTTGCAATCGGTGGAGGGCGTACGGGAGTTGCTGCCCACCGGGGCCGACCACGCCTTCGAGTGCGTGGGGCGGGTGGAGTTGATCCGGCAGGCGATCGACCTGCTCGACCGGCACGGGCAGGCGGTGCTGCTCGGGGTGCCGCCGGCCGGCGCGGAGGCGTCCTTCCTCGTCTCCTCCCTCTACCTGGACAAGTCGATCCTGGGCTGCCGTTACGGGTCCTCGCGGCCGCAACGGGACATCCCGCTGTATGCCGAGCTGTACCGGCAGGGTCGGCTGCTCCTCGACGAACTCGTCACGGAGACGTATCCGGTGGAGGACTTCGAGAAGGCGGTGGCGGACGCGGAGGCGGGGCGGGTGGCCCGGGGGGTGTTGACGTTCTAGGGCGGGCCGGGCCCTGGCGTCCCGCCGTGTCTAACGTGGGTGGATGACCTCTGAGAACCCTCCTGTCGATCACGAACTCGTCCGGGCCGCGGCCGAGATCGCCCGCACGCGCTGCCGGGGCGACAACCACACCATGGCGGCGGCGGGGCGTGCCGCGGACGGCCGGATCGTCACCGCGGTGAACGCGTACCACTTCACGGGCGGGCCGTGTGCCGAGCTGGTGCTGATCGGGGCGGCGGCCGGGCAGGGGGTGTACGAGCTGGACACGATCGTCGCGGTGGGCGATCGGGACCGGGGGGTCGTGCCGCCGTGCGGGCGGTGCCGGCAGGTGCTGCTCGACTACTTTCCCGGCGTGAGGGTCATCGTGGGGGAGGGGACGGGGGAGCGGCCGCGGGTCGTTCGGATCGCGGAGTTGCTGCCGGAGAGCTATGTCTGGGCCGAACATCAGCTCGATGCGGAGTAGTGCTTGAGCGGTGGGTTGTCCACAGGGCGCGGAAAACCCGTGGGGCGTTGTCGGTGCCGACCCCTAGCTTCGACGCATGAGTTATCGCGACGTCGTCTCCCGCCGGGTCCTGGCCTGGGCCTGCACATCCGTCTGCGCCCGGATGCCGGTGGCGATGGCCCCGCTGGCCCTGGTGTTCCTGGTGCGCGAGCGGCCCGGGGGCTATGTGCTGGGGGCGGCGCTCGCGGCGGTGTACGTGATCGGCGAGATCCTCGGGGCTCCGGTGCTGGGGATGCGGCTGCGGCCGGACCGGGCCCGGATCCACATGGCCGCGGGGCTCACGGCCGGGACCGGCGGGTTCGCGGGGCTCGGGGTGTGGCCGGGGGCGCATCCGGTGGTCCTGGGCGCGTTCGCGTTCCTGGCGGGGGCGGCACCGGCCGCCGTGACGGGCGGGCTGCGCGCACTGCTCGGCGAACTGGTCCCGGAACGGGCCGTCGCCCAGGCCCTCTCCCTGGAGTCGATGCTCAACTCCGCCATCTGGGCCGTCTCCCCGGCGGCGGTCACAGGCCTGGCCCTGGGCGTCGCACCGCGCGCTCCGCTGGTGCTGGCCGCGGTGCTGATGGGGGCGTCGGTGGCGGGGTTGTGGTTGCTGCCGGTGGGGTGGAGTACGGGAGGGGCGGCGGGGGTTGAGGGGGCGGTTGCTGGTGGGGGTGGGGCGGGTGCCGAGAGCGGGGCGGGTGTCGGAGGTGTGGCGGGTGGGGCGGGTGTCGGAGGTGCGGCGGGTGGGGCGGGTGTCGGAGGTGTGGCGGGTGGGGCGGGTGCCAGAGGTGCGGCGGGTGGGGCGGGTGCCGGAGATGTGGCGGGTGGGGCGGGTGCCGGAGGTGTGGCCGGGGTGGCTGATGCCCTCGCGACGGGCACGGCCGTCGATGCCCGGCTCGAGAGCGTGGCCGAGCAGCCCCCGTTCCCGGCAGACGCCCGGCGCGACGGACGGCCCGCCGGCCCGCCCGAATCCCTGTCCCGGACGCTGCTCGGTGCCTGGCCCGTCTACGTCACCGGGGCGGCCAGTCTCAGCCTGCTGGGGCTCGCCGAGCTTGTCCTGCCCGCCCTGTTGGAGCAGCGGGGGATCCAAGTCGGCTGGTCCGGGCCGTTGTTGGCGGGGCTCGCGGTGGGTGGGGGACTCGGGGCGTTCCTGTACGGCCTCAGAAGCTGGCCGGGGGTGCTGCGGACCCGCAGTGTCGTGCTGATGGCCGGTACGTCGGTCTGCGTGACCCTCATCGCGCTGCTCCCGCACACCGCGGGAATCGCGGCCGCGCTGGCCGTCGGCGGCATGCTCCAGTCGGGCGCACTCCTCACCCGCAACCTCGCCCTGCGCGAGGTCCTCCCGCCGCGCGCCCTGGCCGCGGGCTACTCCGTCATGTACGCGGCCGCGGGCGCGGGCTACGCGGCAACAGGCTCCCTCGCAGGCACCCTGCTGAACGTCGCCGCACCGTCCACGGCGATCCTCGCCGGCGTGGCCCTGACGCTCGTACTGACAGCCATCGGCTGGTGGGGCGACATACGCGCACCCCAACCCGCCGAGCCCCCCACGTCACCCCCTGTCCCCCACCCCGACCCCCGCCCGGAACGTGCGCCGATACGCGGTAGGTGTGACTCCTAGGGCGGTCTGCACATGCTTGCGGAGTGCCCTTCCCCTCTCCTACTGCGGTGCAGTCGAATACCGCTCGACGCTTGCGCGGCCCGTCGAACGATCGAGCAGGCGCAGTTCCCATGGGCCCGTGTTCACGTCGAAGTCCTTGCCGAACCCGACCCACTTGCCCGCCATGCGTCGGCCTGTCGGCTCGATGAGCAGTTGCACCGCGCCGTGGTACCGGGCGCCTTGGTAGTACCCGTCGACCGCCGTCTGCTCGGTCCAGGTACCGGTGACGATGTTCCGATCGATGGTCAGATCCAGAGACAACGGGCTGTCCGGGTTCGTCGACGCTCCGGGCAGGCTCTGAGCGGTCAGCCGGTTGCCGTGCTGGACGATCACGACGTGATGCTTGCAGTCGAAGGTCTCGTCACGACTGGACGAGTAGAACTCGTACCGGGACAGCCAGATGCCCGCGTACTGAGTCTGCGGCTGTGGCTCCAGGTTTGTGGCAGCGTCAGCCGTGCCGACTTTCCCAGCTTCCATGTCATGGCCTCCTGCCCCGTCCGAGCGGACGCGTGCCATCGGGATCGCGAACCCCAGCGACTCAGGGGTACGGCCGGTGAACCGCTTCAGCGCACGTGCGTACAGCGGACGGCACGTCCTGGTCTCCCCGGATTCCCAGCGTTGCACGAGTCGCTTGGAGGCGTCGTTCGGCTCCCCCAGCTCCTCGCCCGCATCACGCAGCCTCTTGGCGAACTCGTCCTGGCTCAGATTCATCGACTTGCGTACGGAAGTCAGCACATCGTTGGGGATTCGCTCACGCTCGACGGTCGGCGTCATGATCCGAGGATAGCCGCGTCCGGCCTCCAATGACACCGGTTTGACGCCTTCTGGCTGACGTCGACATGACGTCCGAGAGACGCCTTGAACGTCGTCGCAGTGGCAGTTGCCGATCCGGAACATTGCCACCATGTCCATCCACATCAGCGCTTACACGGTGAGAGCCGACGGCAGTCGGACGGAGCCGCGAACCCTGTACGAGGGCGAGGGCGAGGAACCTCTCGTCACCGGCCTGATGCCGCCGTGTCTGTGCCCCAGGTGCAGGGGTGGGCGACTTGACCGAAGCACCACGGACTCCCAGTTATCTGGAGGCAAGCCAGCATGAGCACGGCATTAGCGATTCGCGACCCGAAGGCGTACGTCACCCCGGACGTATGGGAGCGGGAGGTAGTGCTCCTCCTCCGCAACCCCGGGAACACCCGCGAACTGGCCGAGGCCAAGTTCGGGTAGGTCATCGCCTATCTGATCGCGTGTGGCGAGCACCCGGACCTTCTGATGGTCCCGTCCCGGCAGGTGGACGAGGCTTGGCACTCGTTCATGCTCGACTCGATCCCGTACCACCACTTCACCCACCGGCACTTCGGCCGGTACATCCACCACGTTCCGGAGCTTCCGGGAGTGAGGACTGACGGCCCGCTCGTTCTGGCGCGGACCATCAAGGCCATCAAGGCGGCCGGTTTCGAGATCGACCCCCCTCTGTGGGGCATGGGAGACGCGGCCGACTGCAACCAGTGCCACGCCGGATGCCACGACTCGCCCAAGTAGTGGTCAGCGGCACGTGAGTTGGGGCCTGCCCTCATAGGTTGGGGGCGGGCCCCGTAGCAGAGAGGAGCACCGCGTGTCGTTGGTCGAGTCCTGGGACAGGTATGCGGTCGGGAGTAAGCCGCGCAGAGCTGTGAACGGCAAGGGCGAAACAACCTGGCTGAACTGGACTCAGTACGCCGATCACGGGCCGGACGAGAGCGTGTTGGGCCCTCTTGCCGGACGCCGGGTGCTGGAACTCGGCTCGGGGAGCGGCAGCAATCTCGCGCACCTCGTGACACTTGGTGCGGTGGGCCAGGGGGTGGACGTAGCCCCCGTCCGCGAGGTGGTCGCACGGGAGCGTTGGGGCGATCTGCCGGGCCTGGAATTCCGTACGGCGGAGGCGACGGCCTTCCTGAGTGAGACGGATGGGACGTACGACGTCGTGCTGTCGATCTTCGGTGCCGTGTGGTTCGTCGATCCGGACACCCTGCTCCCCCTGATCCGCTCGCATGTGGCCCCGGGCGGCATCCTGGCCTTCTCGCATCTGCCTCCGGGAAGCCAGGGCCCCAAGACCGCAAGAGCCGGACTGCGGCACGACCGCACCCCGGACGAGTGGGAGCGGATCCTGACGGGACACGGCTTCTCCGACGTGCGCGTGTCTCTCATCGACCCGCCGGAGGGCGCGGCCGTGGGCACGATGCTGGTCCGTGCCGTGGCCGCCTGATCCCTCAGGTGCGGCCCCCCACCCCGACCCCCGCCCGAAACGTGCGCCGATACGCGGTAGGTGTGACTCCTAGGGCGGTCTGCAGATGTTGGCGCATCGACTGGGACGTGCCGAAGCCTGCTGCGTGGGCCACCTGGTCGACGGAGAGGTCGGTGGACTCCAGGAGGTGGCGGGCGCGTTCGACGCGTTGCTGGGTGAGCCACTGGCCGGGGCTGATGCCGACCTCCTCGCGGAAGCGGCGGGTGAAGGTGCGCACGGACATGGCCTCCTGGTCGGCCATGTCGCGGAGCTGGATCGGCTCGTGGAGGCGGCCGAGGGCCCAGGCGCGGGCCGTGGTCGTCGTCGCCTGCTGGGGGTCGGGGACGGGGCGGTGGATGTACTGCGCCTGGCCGCCGTCCCGGTGCGGCGGCACCACCGTGCGGCGGGCCACCTCGTTGGCGACCGCCGTGCCGTGGTCGCGGCGCACGATGTGCAGGCACAGGTCGATCCCGGCCGCGACGCCCGCGGAGGTCAGGACGTCGCCGTCGTCGATGAACAGGACGTCCGGGTCGACGTCGATCCGCGGGAAGAGCCGCTGGAGGTGCTCGGCGTCGGCCCAGTGCGTGGTCGCGGGGCGGCCGTCGAGGAAGCCGGCGGCGGCCAGGACGTAGACGCCCGTGCAGATCGAGGCGAGCCGGGTGCCGGGGCGGAGGTGGGCGAGCGCGGCGGCCAACTCGTCGGTGAGCACGCCCTGTTCGAAGACCGGGCCGAACTCGTACGACGCCGGGACGATCACGGTGTCGGCGGTGGCCAGGATCTCCGGGCCGTGCTCCACCTGGATCGCGAAGTCGGCGTCGGTGCGCACCGGGCCCGGCGGGCGGATCGAGCAGGTGACGACGTCGTACACCCGGCGCCCCTCGGCGTCCCTGGGGCGGCCGAAGATCCGGTGCGGGATGCCCAGCTCGAACGGCAGGACTCCGTCCATGGCGAGCACGACGACACGATGCGGCTTCATGGCCCGATCCTAACGAATACTGTCCTTCGGGCCAGTGGATCGGGGAAGCCGCAGGCCGGAAGCTTGGTGTCGTGACCCAGACAACCGAAGCCACCGTGTCCCAGAGGGAAAAGCAGCCCGCTCGCCTCCACCGCGCCTGGTTCGTCGCCGCCGTCACCTTCGTGACGATCATCGGCGCCGCCGCCTTCCGCTCCCTGCCCGGCCTCCTCATCGACCCCCTGCACCAGGACTTCGGCTGGTCACGCGGCACCATCAGCGCCGCCGTCTCCGTCAACCTCGCGCTCTACGGCCTGACCGCGCCCTTCGCGGCCGCGCTGATGGACCGCTTCGGCATCCGGCGGGTGGTCGCCGTCGCGCTGACCGTGATCGCCGTCGGGTCCGGCCTCACCGTGTGGATGACGGCGGCCTGGCAGCTGATGCTCTACTGGGGCCTGCTCGTCGGCCTCGGCAGCGGCTCGATGGCGCTGGCCTTCGCCGCGACCGTCACCAACCGCTGGTTCACCGAGCGGCGCGGCCTGGTCACCGGCATCCTGACCGCCGCCTCCGCCTCCGGCCAGCTGATCTTCCTGCCGCTGCTGTCCTGGATGGTGGAGAAGCACGACTGGCGCCCGGCGGCCATCACGGTCGCGCTGGCCGCCCTCGCGGTCGTCCCCTTCGTCTGGCTGCTGCTCCGTGACCACCCGGCCGACGTGGGGCTACGGCCGTACGGCGCGAAGGAGTTCGTACCGAAGCCGGAGCCCGTGCCGGGCGCCGCGCGCCGAGCGGTGACGGTCCTCTTCAAGGCCGCCCGCACCGGCCCCTTCTGGCTGCTCGCCGGCACCTTCGCGATCTGCGGGGCCTCCACCAACGGCCTGGTCCAGACCCACTTCGTGCCCGCCGCGCACGACCACGGCATGCCGGTCACCGCGGCCGCCTCGCTGCTCGCCGTCATCGGCGTCTTCGACGTCGTCGGCACCATCGCCTCCGGCTGGTTCACCGACCGCTTCGAAGCGCGCCGACTGCTCGCGGTCTACTACGCCCTGCGCGGCATCTCGCTGCTGTTCCTGCCGATGCTGCTGGCGCCGAGCGTCCACCCGCCGATGCTGTTCTTCATCGTCTTCTACGGCCTCGACTGGGTCGCCACCGTCCCGCCCACCGTCGCCCTGTGCCGGGAGCAGTACGGCGAGGACAGCGCGATCGTCTTCGGCTGGGTCCTCGCCTCCCACCAGGTCGGCGCCGCGCTCATCGCCTTCCTCGGCGGTGTCGCACGGGACGTCTTCGGGTCGTACGACATGGTCTGGTACGCCTCGGGAGCGCTGTGCGCGGTGGCGGCGCTGATGGCCCTGGTGATCCGGCGCCGGCCGGCCGCGCCCGCCACCGCGCTCGCGACCGCCTGAAGCCGGGGCCGTCTCGCGGCCTCTCAGTCCCGCGGTGCGACGCGGATTCGGTTCCCGTCGGGATCGGCCGCGAGGAAGGTCAGCCCGAACCCCGCGTCGTGGGGCTCGCGCAGGATCGTGACTCCCTTGGACCTCCACTGCTCGAAGATCGCGCCGATCTCGTCGGGACCGCCGCCGACGGCCAGGCACACCTCGCCGGTGCGCGGGACGTCCGGCGACAGGTCCTCGAACTGGCCGGACCACAGCCCGAGGTCGGCGCCCGGTCCGAGGTCGAAGGTGATGTATCCCGCGGTCTCGAACGAGGGACTCAGGCCGAGGAGGTCGCCGTAGAAACGGGCCGCTGCGGGAGCGTCGTTCACGTAGACGATGGACACGACGGATGTGGTCATGACTGGTCCTTCTCGCAGGTGGCAGGTACGTGTCCACCAGCCTGACCGGGATATGCGCCATATCCTGTCGCAATTAGCTGGGAAAATCGGTGGGTGACCCCGGACCGCTTCTTCGCCCTGATGGTGCTCCTCGAATCGAGGGACGCCGTGACCACGCAGGAACTCGCCGCGGCGCTCGGGGTGTCCCTTCGCACCGTCACCCGGGATCTGAACTGGCTCCGCGACGCCGGTCTGCCGGTGACCGCGCAGCGGGGCCGTCTCGGAGGCGTGACCATGCCGCCCGGATCCGGACTCGACCTCGCGCGGCTCACCCCGGGCGAGCGTGATCATCTGTCGCTCACCGGGCTGGACGAGAGGCAACGTGCGGAGCTGGACGCGTCGGTCGAGAGCCGGCGTGCGCTCGCCAAGGTCGCCGCCGCACGGCCGCGTCGCGTTCATGAGCTCCTGCCGCTCACCGACGTGGTGCACGTGGACAGCCGACCCTGGCGTCAGGCACGAGCTTCCGGTACGACTCCGGCTGCGCTGATCGGCGCGGTGCGACGAGGGCGGCAACTGCGGATCGCCTACGACAGCCCCCGCGAGCCAGGCCCCCGCGACCAGGTCGTCGATCCCTACGGGCTGTTCGCCAAGGCCGGCGTCTGGTACCTCGTCGCCGACCGTGCCCGAGTGCCGCGGATGTACCGCCTCGACCGCATCACGACGTGGCAGGAGGTCGACCGGCCACGACGGATCCGCGAGAACGAGACCCTGGCGACCGTCGCCGCGGCGCTCGTCGATCGGTGGGAGCACGACCATGTGACAGAGGTCAGCGCCACCATCGACCGGACCCAGATCGAGCGAGCGCAGCGGATCTTCGGCCTACGACTCGTCCTGGACGACCCTGACGAGTCCGGCACCGGCCACAAGGTGACGATCCGCTTCCTGCACCTGGAGGACGTGCGAGCCCTCCTGCCGTTCGGGAGCGCCGTCACCGTGCACGGTCCCGCCGAAGCCAGGGATCGCCTCCGCGCCCTCGCCACCGAACTCGCCCACCACTACGCGCCGGTCTAGAGGTCGCCCTCCAGGACCGTCCGGGTCATCGGCGGGCGGTCCCACCGGGCGAGGAGTTCGTTCGCGAGGTCGACGACCGGGAGCGGGTGCCGTTCGCCGTGGACCTCGATGCCGGCGGCGAGCAGGCTTCGGGGGACGGCGTCGGCGTCCAGCAGGACCCGCCAGTCCTCCGGGCAGAGCTCCAGGTATTCGAGGCCGGTCAGCCCGGCGATCTCCAGCGGGTCGGCGAGGGTGCCGGGGTAGGCGCTGAGGGTGCGCAGCCGGGGCAGGCCGAGGACCGGGGCGAGACGGACCGGGGCGGCCTCCCAGACGCCGATGGAGAGGACCTCCAGGTCGGGGTGGGCGGCCTCCTCGACGCTGCCGAGGCTCGCGACGTTGACGTAGGCCACGGCGGGCGGTTCGTGGCGAGGACGGCTCCGCTCCTCCTGCTCCCCGTCCAGCACCAGGCCGGTGAGGGAGGGGGCGAGCAGTTCGGCGCCGATGTTCTCCTCGTGGCTGAGCAGGATGATCTGTCCCCGGTGCCCCCGCGGGCCCGGGGTGAGGTCGACCGCGATCCGGTCCCCGCCGCCGTTGTCGCCGAAGACGATCCAGCCGGGGGAGCCGACGACTCCCTGTACCGCGGCGTCGGGCGGGGTGACGACGGCCTCCATCGCCGCGAACTGCCAGAGGGACGGACGGGACGGCGCGTCGGCGATGTAGAGGCGGTCCAGGGGGAACAGCTCGCAACCGACGGCTTCGTAGACCGGTGCCGCCGTCTCATAGTCACCCCAGTCCTCCCACCGCGCCCGCGTCACCCGGTACAGCGCCTTCAACTCCTCGGGCAGCGCGAGCCCGAGACGCTTCTCCGCGGCCGCGATCTCCTCCTCGGTGGCGCCGGTCGCGTCGGGGAGCCGCTCGTGCAAGGTCCGCTCCAGCAGAGCCGGGTCGGCCGCGGGGTCGGGGACGGCTCCGGCCGCAGGGTCGGGCAGGCGGCGCCACGGCTCCGCTACGGCGCCCTCGACCAGCAGGATCGACCCCGGGTGCGGTCCGCCGATGCCGGGCTCCACGGCGGGGCCGGTCTCGATCAGATGCAGTACGGCACGGCCGGCCGGGGAGATCTCCGCCACGAAGGAGACACCGTCGACGCCGGAGTCGGTGAGCGCCGTACGCACCCGCTCGACCGCGTCGTACTCCTCCTGCATGTCCGAGACCAGCGACGCCCGCCCGCGCGGAGGCGACCGCCGCCGCACCGGCACGCTCCAGCCCCCGCGACCGATCTGCCCGGCCACATAGCCGCCCGGCACGGCGAGGCGCTCCGCGTTGTCGTTGCACAGGAGCCGCAACAGGGGCTCCCAGGTGGGGAATTCATGGATCGGGGGCAAGGCGGGCTCTCCGTGGCTCCGGTGGTCGTGGCGGAGCGATTATCACGGAGACCACTGACATCCGGCGGCGTGCAGGTGAACTGCCTCAGAGGAAGCGGCCCTTGTGGAACAGCAGGGGTGCCCCTTCGGCGTCCCCGGTGCCCAGCGCGGCCACGCGGCCCACCACGATCAGGTGGTCGCCGCCGGTGTGCACCGCGTGGATCGTGCAGTCGATCCAGGCGAGGGTGTCCGCGAGGCGGGGGGAGCCGGAGGCGGGGGCCGGGTCGTGGGCGACGCCCGCGAACTTGTCCGCGCCGCTCACCGCGAACGCCCTGCACAGGCCGCCCTGTTCGGCGCTCAGGACGTTGACGCAGAAGGCGCCGGCCCGGGCGATGCGCGGCCAGGTCGTGGACGTACGGCCGACCATGAAGGCGACCAGGGGCGGGTCGAGGGAGAGGGAGGAGAAGGACTGGCAGGCGAAGCCGGCGGGTGCTCCGCCGTCGACGCCCGGTGCCGTCACGATGGTCACGCCGCTCGCGAAGCTCCCCAACACCCGCCGGAACTCCGCCTGTTCGACCGGTGCGCGCTCGCCCTCGCGGACGCACCGCAGCTCGGGCCGGGGCAGCGGCTCCACGGCGGGTGCCCTGGCGGACCTGAGATAGCGGACGGCCGCTGCCGCCGCTCCTGCGTGTCCCATCACACCGTCTATTGAAGCTGACGGATCGTCAGATAGGAAGGGGTGGGAAGGAGAGCGGCACGCGCGCGTGCCTACGCTGTCGTCATAGGGCGGGAGAACAGACGGGTGGGCGGGGACGCGGCGGTGTGCGCGGCACAGTTTCCCGCGGTCGGGCTGATCTGGTGGGTCGGGACCCTGCTGGGCGACGACTACGGGGCCGGTGGTGCGCTCAATCCCCTCGTCGTCTTCGCCGTGCCCGTCCTCCTCGCCCTGGCGGTGCTGGTCGTGCCGGCTCTCGGGTGCGCGCAGGCGCTGCTCCAGATCCTGCCCGCGGAGTTCCTGGCGAGGCGTGCGCTCCGGCGGGCGCGTGAGCCCTTGTGGGCCTGGCACCTGGTGTTCGCCGTGCTGCTCGGGGTGGCCTGGGCGGTGCCCGTTCTGCTGCTGTGGGACCGGCCGTTCACCACCACCACGGCGGCGCTTCTCGCGGCTCTCGGCGTGCTGCCCGTGCTCGGCTTCGGGTGGCTGCGCCGTCGTCCCCCGGGCTCTCCCCGAGGCGTGCACTGGTCCGCGCGATTGTGCGTGCTGGTCGGAGTCGGTGCGGTGCTGGGCGTGGTCACCGGGGTGGTCAAGGGGTACGAGCCACCGGAGTTGTCGGCCGCGCAGCTCGCCGGAGCCTGGCGTGGGGCGGACGGTGCGGTGCTGGGGCTGCACACGGGCGTCTTCGCTGTGTGTGACGGCACCGGCTCCTGGCTGTTCGACGACAAGGGCGGGTACGACCCCTACGGCGACGGGCCCGAGGGGCGGCCCGGAGTCGTCGTACGGGTGGACGGCGGATGTGGGCAGGAGACGTACTGGAGGATCGGCGGGACGGCGGACGAGCCCGAGCTGTTCGTGGCGTTCGGGGATCCGGACGCGCCGGACCTGCGGATCCTGACCCGGGGCTGAAGCCTCAACGGCCCCTGTATTCCGGGGTTCTGCGCTCCACGAAGCTCGCGAGGCCCTCCTGGGCGTCCGCCGTCGTCATGTTGATCTCCTGGGCGGTGGCCTCCGCGGCGAAGGCGGTGGCGCGGTCGGAGTCGAGGGAGGCGTTGACGAGGTGCTTGGTGAGGGCGAGGGTGCGGGTCGGGCCGGCCGCGAGGCGGGTCGCCCACTCGCGGGCCGTCTTCTCCAACTCCCCGTCCGGGACGACCCGGTTGACCAGGCCGAGGCGTTCGGCGTCGGCGGCGGAGAGCGCGTCGCCGAAGAACATCAGCTCCTTCGCGCGCTGCGGGCCGATCAGCCGGGGGAGGAGGTAGGCGCCACCGCCGTCCGGGACCAGCGCCCGGCGCACGAACACCTCGATGAAACGGGCCGATTCGGCGGCGAGGACCAGATCGCAGGCGAGCGCGAGGTGCGCGCCGAGACCGGCCGCGGTCCCGTTGACCGCCGCGATCACGGGCTTCTCGCAGTCCAGGACGGCGGCGATCAGACGCTGGGCCCCGTCACGGATCATGCGGGCGACGTCACCGGGTATGCGCTCACCGCCGCCGGGTGCCTCGGCCGCCTGCGCACCGCCCGCCGTATCGGTCCGGCGTTCGCGGCTGCCCGCTTCGGTCCCGCGTTCGCGGCTGCCCGCTTCGGTCCCGCGTTCGCGGCTGCCCGCTTCGGTCCCGTGCTCGCGGCTGTCCGCTTCGGTCCCGTGCTCGCGGCTGTCCGCTTCGCCCCCGTGCTCGCTGCTGCCCGCTTCGGCCCCGCGCTCGCCGCCGCTCGCTCCTGCCCCGCGCTCGCTGCTCGCTTCCGCCGCCTGCTTCCCCCCGCCCGCCGAGCCTCCGCCCGCCGAATCCCCGCCCGCCGAGCCCCCGCGCAGATCCGCCCCCGCACAGAACCCCCGCCCCGTTCCCGTCAGCACCACGGCCCGTACGTCCGGATCCGCCGACGCCTGGCCCAACAGCTCGATGATCCGGTCCCGTTGGGCGGGGGTGAGGGCGTTGAGGGCTTCGGGGCGGTTCAGGGTCAGGTACGCGACCCGGCCCTCCACGACGTGCAGCAGCTCGCTCACCGGCACACCGCCAGCGCGTCCAACGCCACCGCGCCCTGTCCCCGGGGCAGCACCATCAGCGGGTTGATGTCCAGCTCCGCGAGGTCGCCCCCGAGTTCCATGGCCATGCGCTGCACGCGCAGGACGACCTCGACGAGCGCGTCCAGGTCGGCGGGCGGCCGCCCCCGGACCCCGTCGAGCAGGGCCCGTCCGCGCAGGTCCCCGAGCATGTCCCGGGCCTGTTCCTCACCGAACGGCGGCACGCGTACGGCCGTGTCGCGCAGCACCTCGACCAGCACCCCGCCGAGCCCGACCGTCACCGTGGGCCCGAACAGCTCGTCGTGCGCGGCGCCCACGACCATCTCGACACCCCGCTCGACCATCTGGCAGACCAGGACCCCGTCCAGCGGCACGTCCTCGTAACGCGCGATGTCGGTCAACTCACGGTAGGCGTCGCGGACCTGGCTCGCCGAGGTCAACCCGACCTTCACCAGGCCCAGTTCCGTCTTGTGGGCGATCCTCGCCCCGGACGCCTTCATCACCACCGGGTAGCCCACCAGCCCGGCCGCCCGTACGGCCGCCGCCGCGCTGGTCACCAGCTGCTCGCGCGGCACCCGGATCCCGTACGCCCGCAGCAGTTGCTTCGCCGCGTGCTCGCTCAGCTGCTGGCCCGGCCGCATCAGCGCCTTCGCCTTGCGGTACGAGGGGGAGGGGGTGCGCGGGGCCTCGTCGAAGGGGGAGCGGTAGCCGGTGACGAAGCGGTGGTGGTCGAGATAGGCGCGCACCGCGGTGATGCAGTTGGCGACCGTCCGGAAGGTGGCGACCCTGGAGGAGCCCAACAGGACCTCGCGGTACGCCGGTTCGGTGCCGACCGGTGAACCCCACACCACGCACACCAGCTTGTCGGTCTCCTCGGCCGCGTCCACCAGATCCTGGACCAGACGGTCGCTCAGCGGCGGGAACGGCCCGGTCACCGGGCAGATCAGCACGCCCACCGACGGATCGGCGAGGATTGCGTCGATGATCTTCCGGCCGCGCCAGTCGCCCACCGGGTGCCCGCCGTTGTCGACGGGGTTGGCGACGCTGAGGAACTCCGGTATCCACTGGTGCAGTTCGGCCTGCTTGGCTTCCGACAGGGCGGGCAGCTTCAGGCCCGCCTCCGTCGCGAGGTCCGCGAAGTGCGCGCCGGTGCCGCCGGAGATCGAGTAGACGACCACGCCCTCGGCGCGCGGTGGCTTCGCGCGGGCCAACAGCGTTGCGGTGTCCTGGAGTTCGTCGAGGCCGTCGACGCGGATCACGCCGTACTGCCGCATCGCCGCGTCCACCACCGTGTCCGCGCCGGTCAGCTTGCCGGTGTGGGAGGCGGCCGTACGGGCGCCGGTCTCGGTGCGGCCCACCTTGACCGCGACCACCGGCACCCCGCGCCGGGCGGCCCGGTCGGCGGCGAGCAGGAAGGAACGGCCGTCCTTCAGCCCCTCGACGTAGCAGGCGATCGCGCCGACCTCGGGGCGCTCGGCGAAGTAGGAGAGGAAGTCGGCGGTCTCCAGGTCGGCCTCGTTGCCGGTGGGGGCCCAGTGGGTGAGGCGGACGCCGAGTTCCTGGAGGGCGTAGACCGGGCGGCCCTGGTGACCGGACTGGGTGATCAGGGCGATGCCGGGGCCTTCGAGGTCCTCGCGGAAGGAGGAGAAGGCGTTGAGGTTGGTGTTGGGGCCGAGCAGCCGTATCCCGGACTCCGCGACGGCGGCCGCGAGCCGTGCCTGCGCCGCCGCCCCCTCCGCGCCGGTCTCCGCGAAGCCGGAGGCGAAGACGACCGCGAACTTCACCTTGGCCTCGGCGAGTTGCTCGATCACCGGGAGCGGGTCCGCGACCAGCAGGACGGCGAGGTCGACCTGTTCGGGCAGGTCGGCGACCGAGGGCGTGCAGGGGATGCCGAAGACCGACGGACGGGTCGGATGCACCGGGTGCAGCCGGGCGCCGACCCGCCCTGCCCAGTCGACCAACTGCCGGGTGACACCGGTGTTGGGGCGTCCCTCGGCGTCCGAGGCGCCGATCACGGTGACGGATTCCGGCCGGAAGAACCGGTCCAGATCGGGGACGTCCGCATACAACGGCCGGCCGCCGACGTCGAGGTCACAGGCCTCGGCGGGCCTGCCGTGGACGGCGGGCCCGGGTTGCTCGCCACAGGCGATGACCCGGGTCCGGCGGGAGTCGGTGGTGAGGGTGCCGTGGGTTGATCCAAGCATCGGTCCGCCCGCTCCTGTGTGACAGCCAAGTAACTGACGCAGTGTCAGATTACAGAACTGACGGGTTGTCAGGAACGGGCGTGCACGCAAAGTTGGCGTGACTCAGCCGTTGACCCACACGCCCCTCACAGCAGTGCGAGGACCTCCTTCGCCACCCGCTCGCCGGAACGGACGGCTCCGTCCATGAAGCCGTTCCAGTGGAGGGAGGTCTCCGTGCCCGCCCAGTGGATACCGCCGACCGGGGTGCGCAGGGCCGCTCCGTACTGGGTCAGGACACCGGGCGCGGCGATGGAGACCGGGCCGCCGCGGGTGTAGGCCTCGTTGTTCCAGCGTTGCAGGACGAAGGAGGTGGGGGAGGCCGCTTTCGAGCCGAAGTAGGTCACGTAGTCCTTGAGGACCGCGGCCTTGACCTCCGCCTCACTCGCACCGTCGTACTTGCGGGCCTCGTCGGCCTCGATGAAGCCCATCAGGGCGCCGTAGGAGGCGTCCGGCGGGGAGTTGTCGAAGGTCGAGCTGACCACGCCGGTGTCGCTGACCACCTGGCCGTTGAGGCCGTCGGCCCGCCAGAACGGGGTGTCGTAGATGGCGATCGCCTTGCCGACGGAGGCCATCGGGAGGCGCTGGGTGAGCTGGTCGCGGGCGGCGGGCAGCAGCGGGTCGTAGGTGATGCGGGCGGCCAGTGGCGGGGGTACGGCGACCACGACCTTCTTCGCCGTGATCGTCGAACCGTCCGCCGTCACCACGTACTTGCTGCCGGACTGGGTGATCGAGCGCACCGGGGCGTTGAGGATCACCTTGTCGCCGAGGGTCGCGGCGAGCTTGATCGGCACCAGCTGGGAGCCGCCGACGAAGCGCAGCTCCTGGGCGCCGTTCGCGGTCTCGGTCAGCCGCTCCAGGGTGCCGACGTTGGACTCGTTGCCGGCGGCCGCGATGTAGAACAGCACGAAAAGCAGGGAGAGTTCGCGGGGCTCGGCCGAGAAGATCGACGTACAGGCCACGTCCAGAAGGAACTTGGCCGACGGGATCACCGCGTTGGCGCGCAGCCAGGTCTCGAAGGTCTGCCGGTCCCACTCCTCCGCCTTGGCGGCGGTCCAGGGCGCGTCGAGCGGGATCGTCTTGGCCATGTCGTCCAACGAGGCCTGCACGATCGCCGCGTTGGCGAGACCGGCCGCGTCGATCGGCGGGACCGAGCCGAGGATGCCGTCGGTGGCGTAGGCGGTCTTCTTGCCGTCCTTGTAGAGCAGGTTGTTGCCGGTGTTGTAGGTGGCGAAGGTGCCGACGCCCAGCGAGTCGGCGAGCGCCTTGATGCGGTCCTGGGTGGGGCCGATGAACTCGCCGCCGCCCTCGGTGACCCCGCCGTTGGCCAGGGACAGGTTCAGGACCCGGCCGCCGACCCGGCCGCGCGCCTCCAGGACGGCGACCGTCCTGCCGCCCGCGACCAGGTCACGGGCCGCGGTCAGACCGGCGAGGCCGGCGCCGACGATCGCCACGTCCACGTCACGGGTGGCCGCCGAGGCCGGGCCGGCCGCGGTGCCGGTGAGGGTGACGGCACCGGCCGCGGCGGCGGCACCGCCGAGCAGGGAGCGTCGGGAGAGCGGGGGGAGGTGTCTTTCGCGTGCCACGTGCGTCCTCCGTAGTGGAGAGAGTGTGGAGCTAGAACATGAGAAGTGTTCACATTCTGGCCCCGTACGAGGGCACGCTTCAATGCTCCCGCCACATCTGAAACAGACGTAACGGGAGTTCGTAAGAAGGGAGTTGGGGGCCGCTACGGCCGGGGGCCGGGGTTTCTACGTCAGCGGCAGCCGGGACAGCCCGTCCGCGCCGTTCTTCTCGATGGCCTTCGCGATCTTCTCCGCGTCGATCGCGACCTCGCGGAAGGTGCCGCTGATGGGGGTGACGAAGCCAGTGAAGTAGAGGCCGTTCGCGTTCTTCCGGGCGCGGGCGCCGTTGGTGAGGGGGCCGCCGTGGGTGTCGAGGACGTCGAGGTGGCCGACGAGGTCACCCAGTGACCGGACGTAGCCCGTCGCCGCGATCACCGCGTCCGGGGTGATGCGGGTGCCGTCGGCGAGGCGGACCTCGTTCTCCTCGAACCCCTCGACCGCGGCGACCACTTCCACCTTGCCCTTGCGGATCGCGTCGATGAGGCCGACGTCCTGGACCGGGATCGCGCCCTGCTTGACCCGGCTGTAGAGGCCGGTGTCGGGGCGGGGCAGGCCATGCGCGGAGAGGTCGGGCACGCTGAGCTTCGCCATCGGCCGGGCCAGCCGGTCCACGAGGCCGACCGGCAGCCGTCGTACGAGAACGCCTGTGTACTGCGCCGCCCACCCCGCCGTGGAGCGGCGGACGATGTGCGGGGCGGTGCGCACGGACAGCCGTACCCGCGCGGCACCGCCCTCCACCAGGTCTACGGCGATCTCGGCGCCGGTGTTGCCGACGCCGACGACGAGGACGTCACGGCCGGCGTAGGGCTCGGGGTTGCGGTACTCGCCGGCGTGCCTGAGCTCGCCCTTGAACGCCTCGCGGCCCGGCCAGTCCGGCAGCAGCGGGGTGTGGTTGTAGCCGGTGGCGACGACCACCGCGGCGCCGGTCAGCTCGCGGCCGCCGGTGGCGTGCAGCAGCCAGCCGGTGCCCTCGGGGGTGCGCTCGACGCGGGAGACCTCGACGCCGGTGACGGTCTCCAGCTCGTGGAACTCCGCGTACTTCTCCAGATACCGGACCACGTCGTCGCGCGCCACCCAGCGGCCGAACCGGCGCGGCATCGGCAGGCCGGGCAGCGCGGAGAGACGGCGGGTGGTGTGCAGGTGAAGCCGGTCGTAGTGCCGCCGCCAGGACGCCCCGACCCGATCGGCCTTCTCCAGCACGACCGCACGGATACCGCGGGCGCGTAGCGCGTACGCGACGGAGAGCCCGGCCGGTCCGGCGCCGATGACGTAGACGGGGCGGTCGGGGGGTGTGGGCTGGGCGGAGGGGGTGGGGCGCTTGGACTGGGCGGGTTGCTCGGTCGGCTCCGGCTGCTCGGGCTGCGCTGCCGGTTCGGACCCACCGGAGCCGCCCGGTTCCTTGGGCCGCTTGGGGCGGGCGGGCTGGGTGGTCGGCTTGGGCTGTGCAGGCTGGCCGGGCTGTGTGGGTGGTTCGGGCTGGTCTGGCTGCTGGGGCTGCGCTGCCGGTTCGGACCCACCGGAGCCGCCCGGTTCCTTGGGCCGCTTGGGGCCGGCGGGCTGGGTGGTCGGCTTGGGCTGTGCAGGCTGATCAGGCTGCGCTGCCGGCTCGGGTCCGGCGGGCTGCTTGGTCTGCTTTGGACCGTCGGCGTGCTCGGCGTGCTCGTCCTGCTCGGCGTGCTCGTCCTGCTCGTCCTGCGCGGACCGGTCGGGCTGCGTGGGCCCGTCGGTCTGCCTGGGTTCGTCGAGTTCTTCGGGTCCGTCGAGCTGCTTGGCCTGGGTGGGGCGGTCGGGCTGTGTGGGTGGTTCGGGCCGGTCCGGCTGCCCGGGGTGCGCTGCCGGCTCGGGGCCGGCGGGCTGCGCGGTCTGCTTGGGCTCGTCGTCCTGCTCGCCCTGCTCGGCCTGAGTGGGCCCGGGCTGTGCGGTTCGGTCGGGTTGCTCGGGCTCATCGGCTTGCATGGGCTGGCTGGACTGCGAGGTTCGCCCGGACTCATCGGCCTGTTGGGGCTGGTCCGGCTGCGCGGTTCGTCCGGAGCCGTCGGTCTGCTCGGCCCGCTCCGGCCCATCGGTCTGCTCAGGCTGTGCATCACCAGCCGTCCGTTCGGGCCGGACCGTTTGTTCGGGGCGGTCCGGCTGGTGCTCGGCGCGGTCTGGGGGTGCGGAGTCGGCCATGTGCGCGAGCGTAATCAGACACGGCGTTGATGGGTCTCGGTCAAGCCCGGAATTGGTTGCGGATCGATCACGCCTGTAGGAGGAGTGGGTGGGGTTCGTGACGTAGGTCACCTGGTTGTGTCGGTACGGGAAAGCCACAGCGCCGAGCCCCTACGTGGACGGAACCCGGCGCTGTGGTGTGCGGTGGCCGGAGACTGACGGGAAACCGGGGCACCGCGCTCATGGGGGGCTCAGCGTGTCACTTCGCGGCGCCCTTGTGCCCCGTCACCTTGGCGATCCAGGTGATGAAGTCCCCGGGGTCGGTGTTGGCGCCGTGCCCCTGGTCCCAGTAGTAGAGGTGGTTCACCTCGTCGCCCAGGCCCGCCGCGGCCGCCGCCAGGTTCGCGGAGACGACGTGCGACGTGTCGGTGTCGTTGGTGCCGAGCCGGATCCACCAGTGCTTGGAACGCCCGGGGTTCTTCCGCTCCAGGTGGTACATCGGGTTCATCAGGCGCAGCTTCTCGGGGATGTCGGCGGCGACCCGCTTGCTGCTGAGGCCGGTGGAGTCATTCTTGGCCCCGTAGGCCGTGAAGTGACGGGTCTCCGTCGTACCGGCTCCGAACTCGTTGTTCTCGCCCGCCGACAGGTCGAACGCGTCGAAAGCGGGCGTCGTCTTCTTCCGGGCGCCGACATGCGTGAGGTAGTCGGCCCAGGAGAAACTCGCCCTGCCGCCCGACCAGCTGATGAAGGTGTTCGCGGCCAGATAGGTCTCGCGCGCGGAGTCCGACAGGTCCGCCAGATACCGGGTCGCCGAGGGCTCCAGGTACTGCTTGACCAGGTACTCGTCGTAGTTGCGGGCGGTCAGCGCACCGAAACCGGAGCCCTTCAGCCCGCGCAGCCGCAGCCCCGCCTGGTACTCGGCGAACTGCGCCCGCAGCTCCTTGGAGACCGTCTGGTCGACGACCTTGCCGGTGGACTGGGTGACGTTGGAGCCCCAGTTCCACTCGTACGCGCCGTCGGCGTGCTCCAGGTCGGTGATCGGGCACCAGGCGCCGGTCGCGAAGATCGCGTCGGAGGCGTCGGCCGCCCCGATCTCCTTGAGGTACTTGTCGTAGATCGGGCTGTCGCCGGAGGCGCCGAGCAGCGAGGACAGCGCGCCACCCGCGCTGGTGCCGGCGGAGACGATCCGCTCGACGTTGCCGGGGATACGGCCCTTGTTGGACCGGATGTACCGCACCGCCGCCTTGAGGTCGACGATGGCGGCCGGGGCGGTGCCGTAGTACTCGCCCGAGGAGTTCTTGAGGGTACGACCGCGGGCACCGGGCTCGATCACGACGTAACCGGCGGCGAGGGCGAGCAGCTGGTTGCTCGCGGTGGCCCCACCGGTCGCGTTGGTGTTCCCGTTCGCACCGGGCGCCGAGGCGGAGGCGCTCGCCGAGGCGGAGGCCGACGCGCTGCCGCTCGGCGCACCCCCGCCCCCACTCATACCGCCCGCACCCACGCCGGTCGCGTCCGCCACGGAGGACGGCATGTAGCCGCCGATGGAGTTGGCGAGCAGGATCGGGGCGTTGCTCGCGTCGACCGCCTTGCCGTCGATCTCGACCGGGGCGCTGACGATCAGCGACTGGTAGGTCGCGTCCACCGGCTTGGCGCAGTAGGTGATCGCCTTCCAGAAGTGGTACGTGACGCTGTGCTCGTCACCGGCGGTGTCCGTGACCGTCGTGGTCAGCTTGGTGTAGGCGTCCGGGTCGAAGACGAGGCCGGTGCTCTTCGTGGAGGTGTCCGTCGACGCGTTGGCGTTCAGGGCGATGCCTCCGATCGCCGCGACCCCCGCCGTCGCGCCGATCCCCATGACGACGGTCCTGCGCTTGACTGCCCTGTGCTTCACGGTTCGCTCCCTCGGGGGTTTCTGCTTGCGTCTGTGAAGGTAGCCGGGGTGTGGACAGGATTGCCAACAATCCTGGGGCATTCACGGGGGACCCACAGCTTCACAGGGGCGGCACAGGGGACTCTCATCCGCTCTTACCGTGAGCGGGGTCTTTCCGGGGCGCCCTATCTGACGTACCGTCAGATTTCATGGACACGATCTGGCTCACCGCCGCCGAGTGGCTAGCCGTCCTGCGCATAGGTCTCGGTCTGTGGTGGCTGGAGAGCTGGCGGCACAAGGACAAGAGCACCTGGTTCGAGGGCGGCGGCATCACCTGGGCCGCGGACATCGCCGCCAAGCACCGCTGGACCCCGGTCCGCAGCGGCTTCGGCGTGGTCGTCGCGCCGCGCCCGAGGACCATGGCGTACGTCGTCGCGTACGCGGAGCTGGCACTCGGCCTCGGCCTGATCCTGGGCCTGCTGACCCCGGTCGCGCTGGCCGGCGGGCTGCTGCTGAACGTCCTCTACTTCACGCTCATGATCCACGACTGGGCCGAGCAGGGGCAGAACTCCATGATGGCGCTGATCTCGCTGGTCGCGCTGTTCGGGATGTCCTGGCAGACCTGGTCGCTGGACGACGCGCTGGGCTGGTTCTCATGAGGGCCGACCTCCCGGAGGCGGACGCCTTCACCCGCACGTTCTGGGACGCGGCCGCCGAGGGCCGGCTGCTGCTGCGCCGGTGCGGGTCCTGCGGGCGCCACCACCACTACCCGCGCGAGTTCTGCCCGCGCTGCTGGAGCGAGGACGTCACCTGGGAGCCCGCGTCCGGCCGAGCCACGCTCTACACCTGGTCCGTCGTCCACCGCAACGACCTGCCGCCCTTCGACACCCGCACCCCGTACGTCGCCGCCGTGGTCGACCTCGCCGAGGGGCCGCGGATGATGACGGAGATCGTGGAGTGCGCGCAGGGCGAGCTGCGGGCCGGGATGGCGCTGGAGGCGGTGTTCCCGGAGGGGGTGCCGAAATTCAGGCCGCGCGGGGCGCCCTCGGCGGATTGAATGGGCGGATGACCGACGATCGGCACGTGGCACGCTCCCTCACCCCGCTGCACGGCGAAGGCCTGCGCCTGTGCGCCTGGGACGCGGACTCCGACACCGAGGCGGCGGACTATCTGCGCGGGCTCTTGGACCCCGAGTTCGTCCGCTGGAACACCCCGCTCACCCCGATCGAGGACCTCGACGGCGCCCGTGCCTCCTTGCTGCGCAAGGCCGAGGAGGCGGCGAAGGGCACGGGTGCGTCGTACCGGATCACCGACGAGTCGGACGGTACGACGCTGGGGCACATCGGCGTCGACGGCATCGACCACGTCTTCCGTCGCGCCCGCGTCGGCTACTGGGTCCTCCCCGAGGCCCGCGGCCGGGGCGTCGCCACCCGCGCCCTGCGCCTCGCGTCCCACTGGGCCCACACCGAACTCGCCCTGCACCGCCTCGAACTGGGCCACGCCCTCGGCCACGAGGCCTCCTGCGCCATCGCCGAGAAGTGCGGCTTCCGCTACGAGGGCACCCTGCGCGGCGCGATGTTCGAGGCGGCCCGCCACGACACCTTCCGCGCCGCCCACCTGCACGCCCGCCTTGCCACGGATCCGGAGTAATCCGCGGGAGGTCTCAGGGCCAGAGCAGCTCCTGATCCCAACCCGCCTCCGTGCGGCGGTAGTTCAGTCGTACGTGGCGTCGTCGCTCGTCTCCCTGGAAGAACTCCGCCTCGTCCGGCCGCAGTCGGTACAGCGTCCAGGACGGTACCGGTGCGGCCGGCTCCCGCTGGGCCCGTTCCCAGGCAGCCTCCGACGCCCGTGCCAACTCCTCCAGGGAGCCCAGTACTTCGCTCTGGCGGCCGGTGAGTGCGGCGGCGAGTGCGCCGGTCGAGCGGGCGTGGAGGTCCGCCTGTCCCTCGCCGGAGGGTGCCGCGGTCACCGGGCCGCGTAGCCGCACCTGGCGGCCCAGCGCCGGCCAGTAGAAGCCGAGCGCGGCGTACGGCCGGCCCGCGAGGTGGCCGCCCTTGCGGCTGTGGGCGTGGCTTGCGAAGGACCAGCCGTCCGCGTCGGCGCCGTGCAGCATCACGGTCCGTACGTCGGGCCGGCCCTGCGCGTCCGCCGTCGCGAGGGACATGGTGTGCGGCTCGGTCTGCCCGGCGGCCACCGCCTCGGCGAACCAGGTGGTGAACAGCTCCAGTGGGGACGCGGGCGCGGCGGCGGGGTCGAAGGCGGGCAGCGAGGTGACCTCGGGGGCCCACACCCGCAGTGACCTGAGCAGTTCGTGAAGATCCGTCGGCATGCCTCAGACGGTACCGAGGTCGGACGTCAGCCACCTCTCGGGCCGCAGCACGATGATCACCGCCTCGCCGTGGTTCTTGAGCGCGAACTCGACGTAACCCTCGACCTTCTCGGGCGGCAGATAGCGGGCGGCGATCTCCCGCAGGTCCGCGACGGTGGCCGGCCTGGTGTCGATCACCGGTCCCTCGACGGAGACGTACCGGATGCTGGGCTCGACGCGCTCGACCATCAGGGAGAAGCGGCCCGCGGCCCGGATCAGTTCGTGCTTGCGGGAGCCGGCGCCGGTATGGATCCACAGGTCGCCGCCCGGCGCGTACTGGTACCAGATCGGCACGGTGAGCGGCGCCCGCCCCTCAGAGCCTGTGTCATATCCCCGGCCGGGCGTGCGGCGCCTGGCACGCACGCTCGCCGCGTTGCCGAAACGCCCACGTGACTCCTCCCCCACGCTCGAACGACCTCGCGCGGGGGGACCCCCATCGCGGGCGCTCCGGCGCCTTGCGATCGCACGCACCAGACGCCGCACGCTGATCCGGCCGGGGACATGACACAGGCTCTCACCCGCGTCGACCGCCAGCGCGGCGATGTGCGGCTCGGCCAGGAACTGTTCCCGTTCTTCGCGCGTCAGGGCCATACAGTGCAGGGTACTTCGGTCCGGTTCGGGGAGGCATGGCAGTGAAGCGCCTGTGCGGTACGGCAGTTGGGCTGGCGGGTGCGCTGCTCCTGGCCGGCCTTACCGCCTGCGACATCCAGGACCCCGCCTCGGACGAGCCGTCGAAACCCTTCCTCACCGTCCCCGAGCTCTACTACCTGCGCCCCTACGGCGACCGGACCGGCACGCCGGACAAGACGCCGTACGCCGTGCGGGCCGGGGACAAGGGCAAACCCGGCATCCGTCGGCTGACCGCGGACGTGGCGCCCGACGGGCGGGACACGGTCCGGCTGAAGAAGTCCGGTGCCTGCGAAGGCGATTCGGCGCACCTGGTCTGCGAGGTCGGCCGCGACTACAGCAACTGGGCGGACACCGCCCGCGCCGAGCCCTCCGTGGTCAAGGGCGCCAGGGCCGGTGACACGGCCGTCATCCGCTACACGTACACCACCCACGACGGCAGGAAACTCACCGCACGGACCCGGTTCGTGGTGGGCGAGCCGGTCGTCGAGGCGGTGACGCCCGCGTACCGCAAGGGCCTGCTGCGGCCCGGCTCCGAGCTGACCGCCCCCTTCCTCGTGCGCAACACCGGCGAAGTCCCCGTCAAGGGCCTCGGGTTCGCGATGATCGCCGACGGGACGGACTTCGAGGAGCGCTACGGCAACTGCCGTTATCCGGAGCTCCAGAAGGGCCATCTGGCCGTGTGCGAGCTGCCGGACGTGACGATCGAACCGGGGGAGACCGTCGCAGTCCGCCCCGACCTGCGACTGCGCGTCCCCAAGACGGTGATCTACCCCTCCTACGGCCGCGATGTCTGGGCCCTCGACATGGGACCGGGCGAACACGACAGCTACAGCGAGGGCGGCGACCTCGGCGACGGCCCCGACCTGACCGCTCAACCCGCGGACGCCGAAGGGCAGTTCGTCCCGGGCGGCGGAGTGACGAACCTCGTCGTCGACACCCACGCGGACTACCGGGTCTCCGCCGTCGAGCTGCGCGGCGCCCCCGGCACCCACCGCACCTTCCGCATCGAGGTCCACAACGACGGCCCCGCCGCCACACCCACCACGACCGAGCTGATCTTCGACCCGCCCCTCGGCCTGAAGGTGCTGAAACAGCCGATGGAGGAGTACGACGACGACCTGTACCGGCCCTACTGCGAGAACAACGGCTACACCTACACCTGCCAGGTCCTCGGCCTGGAACCCGGCCAGACCCGCACCTTCGAGTTCACGGCCGAACTCGGCGACCCGGGCCGGGGCACCCTGTCCCTCCTGGACTCCCCGCACCGCGCCCCCTGGACCGAGGGCCGCCGCGACCCCAACCCGAAGAACGACGAGGCGACGATCAGGGTCGTGCCGTAGGCCTAACGGCCCAGCACCACCGTCCCCGACGAGCAGAACCAGCCTCCCGTCCCCGACGCCACCGCCAGCTCCGGTAGGGAGCCGTCCCGGCGGCGCACCTGCCGTGCCCCCGTCTCCCCCCGCAGCTGGCGTACGGCCTCCACGAGCAGGAACAGGCCGCGCATGCCCGGGTGTTGGGCCGACAGTCCGCCCCCGTCGGTGTTGACCGGCAGATCCCCGCCCTCCACCAGCAACCGCCCCTTCTCCACGAAGGAACCACCCTCGCCCTTGGCGCAGAAGCCGAGATCCTCCAGGGTCACCAGGGTCATATAGGTGAACGCGTCGTAGATCTGGGCGAGTTCGATGTCGGAGGGCCTAACTCCGGCCCGCTCGAAGGCGAGGCGGCCGCTCACCGCCGCCGGGGAGACCGTGAAGTCCGGCCACTCCGACATCGTGACGTGGGAGACGTGCTCGCCGGTGCCGAGAATCCAGACGGGGGTCGAGCGGCTGTCTTGTACGTACTCCTCGGCCGCCAGCAGCACCGCCGCGCCGCCGTCGGAGCGGATGCAGCAGTGCAGCTTGGTGAAGGGGTCCGCGATCATCGGGCCGGACAGGACGTCGTCCACGGTGATCGGGTCGCGGAACATCGCCTCCGGGTTCAGCGCCGCGTTCGCCCGCGCCTGCACGGCGACGGAGGCCAACTGCTCGATCGTCGTGCCGTGTTCGAGCATGTGCCGCCGCGCTGCCATCGCGTACTTCGCGATCAGCGTATGGCCGTACGGCACCTCGAACTGGAGCGGGCCGCGGGCGCCGAAGGAGAGGTTGCCGGTGCGCCGGCCCGCCCTGATGTCGGCGCGGGCCGTGGAGCCGTAGACGAGGAGCACCGCGTTGGCGTGGCCCGCGGCGATCGCGTCGGCCGCGTGCGCCGCCATGACCTCCCAGGTGGAACCGCCGACGGAGGTCGAGTCGACCCAACTCGGGCGCAGGCCCAGGTACTCGGCGACCTCGGCGGGGGCGAGCGTGCCGGTGCCGGCCGAGGCCAGGCCGTCGACGAGCGCGCGGTCCAGGCCGGAGTCGGCGAGCGCCCCGCGGGCCGCCTGGGCGTGCAGCGCGTAGGGCGTCGCGTCGTCCACCCGGCCACACTCGGACAGGGCCACGCCCACGACGGCGACCTTGCGACGTGGAGTCATCCGGTGCGGCCTTCCTCTGGGCAACTCGTGCGCGGACTCCTAATATGACGGACCGTCAGATCAGGAGGGAAGGGTCATGGACGTCACCTTCACACCCGAGCAGGACGAGATCCGCCGGACCCTCCGGGAGGTACTGGGGGAGCGGTGCGGGGCGTCCGAGGTACGGGCGGCGGTGGACACGGCGGACGGCTACGACTCCGGCCTGTGGACCGTCCTCGCGGGGGACCTGGGCCTGCCGGGCCTGGCGATCCCTACCACGTACGGCGGCGTCGGCTGCTCGACGACCGAACTGGCCCTCGCCTGCGAGGAGACGGGCCGCACCCTGGCCCCGACTCCCCTGGTGGCCACGGCGGCGCTGGCCGCTCCACTGGTGCTGGCGCTGGGAACGGAGGAGCAGCGGGCGCGGCTGCTGCCCCGCATGGCCTCCGGCGAACTGACCGCCACCCTCGCGGTCCCGCCGGGTGTGGCTCTGGGTCTGACCTGCACCAATGCGGGCGACTGGTCGGGTGGTGGCCGTTCTGGCGGAGTCCAGGCAAAACCCCTTAGGGGCGCGGGGAACTGCGCGACCAGCCCCCACGAACCCGCAGCCAAATGGTCCCTGTACGGCCAGATCGATCAGGTCCTGGACGGCCACAGCGCCAACGTCCTGATCGTCGCCGCACACACGGGCGGCTTCGCCCGCTCACGAACCCTTCTCTTCCTGGTCGACGGAGAAGCGTCCGGCCTCACCCGCACCCGCCTCACCTCCCTGGACGCCACCCGCCCCCAGGCCAGGCTCCAACTACGGGACGTACCCGCCGAGTTGCTCGGCTCGGATGACAAAGACATCCTCACCGCCCTCACCCGCACCGGCGACGGCCTCGCCACCGTCCTCTCCTGCGAAGCAGTAGGCGCAGCCGACAACGCCCTGGAGCGAACCGTCGAATACGTCAAGCAACGGGAACAGTTCGGCCGCGCGATCGGCTCCTTCCAAGCGGTCAAACACCGCCTGGCCGACGTCTACGTCCAACTCCAAGCGGCCCGCTCAGCCGCCTACTACGCCGCCTGGGCCACCGCACACGACGAACGGGTCGGCGGCCTCGCCCTCGCCCAAGCCCTCGAAGCCCTCCGCACCGCAGCCGCGGAAGGCATCCAACTGCACGGCGGCATCGGCTTCACCTGGGAGCACGAAGCCCATCTGTACTTCAAGCGCGCCGCCGGGGACGACCTGCTCTTCGGCCCGGTGCACCGGCTGCGGGCACACGCCGCCGAGACGGCACGGCTCTTCGAGAACGCGGAGGTCACGGTGTGATCGGCGAACGGATTGTCCAGAAGGTGTCCTCCACGCGCGGCTTCGCCAGGGTCGCGCCCCATGTCATCCCGGCCGTGGACCGGGCCCTGCACCGGGTCAGCCGGGGCAGGTTCCTGCTCAGTGCCCAGATGCTGCCGGGCCTGATCCTCACGGCCACCGGCGCGAAGAGCGGACTGCCCCGCCGAACCCCGCTCGCGTGCATGCCCGAGGAACCCGGCCGCACCTGGATCCTCATCGGCTCCAACTTCGGCCGCGACGGCCATCCGGCCTGGACCGCCAACCTCCTCGCCCACCCCGAGGCCTCGGTCAGCTGGAAGGGACGGGACATCGACGTCACCGCGACCCTGCTGACGGGGGAGGAGCGGGCGGCGGTATGGAAGACCGCGCTCACGTTCTGGCCGCCGTACGCCACCTATCAGGCGCGGGTGGAGCGTGAGATACGGCTCTTCAGGATCGTACGAAAAGAGATACGTAAAGAAGGAACGCACGACGGGCGGCCGTCCACCGATGTGAACGACCGCCCGCCAGACAGGACTTGAAAGGGCCGTTACTTCGTCGGCTTCTTGCCCGTCACGCCCAGGTGCACCAACAGCGCCAGATTCGGCTTGAGTTCAGCCTGCTTGACGCCCCACGTCTGGAAGCCCTTCTGGTGCGAGGCCACCGCCGCGAGCATCGCGACGATCGAACCCGCCACCGCGGCCGGGTTCACGTCCTTGTCGACCTTGCCCTTGTTCTGGAGCTCGGTCACCGCGTCCGCCAGGGAGTTGTTCACGGAGTTCAGGATCTTCATACGGATCTTGTAGAACCGTTTGTCTCCCTCGGCGGCACCGAGGTCGACGACCCTGAGGATCGCGTCGTTCTTGCGCCAGAACTCGAGGAAACCGTCCACGAGTTCCTGCGCGGTCTGCCATCCGGCCTTGCCGACCCAGGAGCGGCCTTCCAGCAGTGCCGTCAACTGGCCGCCCTCGGTGGCCATTTGCTCGGCGATCTCCAGGACGGCGCCCTCGACGTCCGGGAAGTACTGGTAGAAGGTCGCGGGTGAAGTGCCCGCCTTCCGGGCGACATCGATGACTTTGACGTCCCGGTAGGGGGAGGAGCTGAGCATCTCGCTGAGGCAGTCGAGCAGCTTCTGCCGGGTCGCCTGCCCACGCCGACCGGCCACACGGCCGTCGACGGTACGCACTTGTCCTGTCATGCCGTCAGCTTACCGAGGGGTGATCGGAGCGCGATTCGGCCGACTGCAAATGGGGTGCACGGGGCGAGGGCCTGTCGTCAGATTCCCGCCTGCCCCGCGACGCCTGGCACGCACTCCCCCAGAGGGGGGACCCCCAGCCGCGTTGCCGAACCGCCCACGTGACTCCTCCCCCACGCTCGAACGACCTCGCGCGGGGGGACCCCCATCGCGGGCGCTCCGGCGCCTTGCGATCGCACGCACCAGACGCCGCGGGGCCCGCCCTCCGGGCGGACGACGGGAATCTGACGACAGGCCCTGGGGGCGGGTGCGCCTGGTCTGCGCGTTGCGCGCGGCGCCGTTACTTTGGCGACATGGCCGAAAACAGGGCATCGGTGTACGGAGAGGGCGTTCCCTGCTGGGTGGACGCGCAGCTCCCGGACGTGGCCGCGGGCAGGCGGTTCTACGGTGAGCTCTTCGGGTGGACCTTCGAGGACGCCCAGGACGGGTCCTCGTGGGCCCGGCTCGGCGGCGAGCCGGTCGCCGGGCTCGCCCGCAAGGCGGACGGCCGGCTGCCCACCGTATGGACGGTGTACTTCGCCACCCCGGACATCGAGGGCCTCGCCGACCGGGTCTGGGCGGCCGGCGGCCAGGTCGTCACCGCGCCCATGCCGGTCGCCGATCTCGGCACGTCCGCGCTGGTCACCGACCCGGAAGGGGCCGTCTTCGCGCTCTGGGAGCCCGGCCGCCACCCCGGTTTCGGCAGGCGCCACGAGCCCGGCACGTTCGCCTGGGCCGAGCTGTACACCCGGGACACCGAGGCCGCGAACACCTTCTACGGCGGGCTCTTCCACGAGGCCCTCTTCGGGCCCGACGCCCGCCCCGACTTCGGCCGTGCCCCCGTCTCCGACGTCTTCCCCGCCGAGATGCCGCCCCACTTCCTGGTCCATTTCGGCGTCGAGGACTGCGAGGCCGCGCTGGGGGCGGTGAGCCGGCTGGGCGGCCGGATCCAGGCTCCGCCATTCGAGACGTCGTACGGAAAAGTGGCTGTCGTCACCGACAATCAAGGGGCGTCTTTCGCGGTACTCCAGCGCTGACCGGTCGTTCTCTGTCCTGGAATGAACAGAAAATCCCGGTTTGGGGCTGGGTTCGCCACCAGCGCTTCGGCCAGGAAGAATCAGGGTGCGTGCCGCCATGGCGGTGCGGTGGTGAGACGCTGCACGGGGTCGCGTACACAGGTAAGGGTCGGGGCCCGTACGGGGAGGTGGCAGGACACGTGGTGGATCAGCTGACGCAGCACGATCCGCGCAGGATCGGGCCGTTCGAGGTGCTGGGACGGCTGGGTGCCGGCGGCATGGGGCTGGTCTATCTCGCGCGCTCGGCGTCCGGCCGGCGCGTGGCGATCAAGACGGTGCGCACCGAGCTCGCCGAGGACCAGCTCTTCCGGGTCCGCTTCACCCGTGAGGTGGAGGCGGCCCGGGCGGTCTCCGGCTTCTACACGGCGGCCGTCGTCGACGCCGACCCGCGCGCGGCCGTGCCGTGGCTGGCCACGGCGTACGTCCCCGCGCCCTCCCTCGAAGAGATAGTGAACGACTGCGGGCCGCTCCCGGCCCAGGCGGTGCGCTGGCTCGCGGCGGGCGTCGCCGAGGCCCTCCAGTCCATCCACGGCGCCGGACTGGTCCACCGCGACCTCAAGCCCTCCAACGTCCTCGTCGTGGAGGACGGCCCCCGGGTGATCGACTTCGGCATCGCGTCCGGCGTCTCGAACACCCGTTTGACGATGACGAACGTGGCGGTCGGCACACCCGCCTACATGTCCCCCGAGCAGGCCAAGGACTCCCGCAGCGTCACCGGCGCCAGCGACGTCTTCTCGCTCGGCTCCATGCTGGTCTTCGCCGCCACCGGCCACCCGCCCTTCCACGGCGCCAACCCCGTCGAAACCGTCTTCATGCTGCTCCGCGAGGGCCCGGACCTGGAGGGCCTGCCGGACGAGCTGCGCCCGCTCATCGAGTCCTGCATGCAGATGGAGGCCACCGCCCGGCCCAACCCGGCCGACCTCCAGTCCCAGCTCGCCCCGCACCTCTTCGGCTCCGGCTCCGACGACAGCGGTACGGCGTCGGCCTGGCTGCCCGAGAAGGCCGTGGCGCTCATCGAGTCCCGGCGCGGGGGCCGCCCGGCACCCGTGGCCACCCAGGCCGCCCGCAGCGGCGGCGGCCGCACCCCGCAGCTGCCGCCCCCGCCCTCCCACGACCCGGTCGTCCCCGTGCCGGTCGGCGCCCCCGACACCGGCCCGGTCCGCATCGACGGCGGCCAGGTCCCGATCGGGCCCGGGCCGCGCGTCGCCGACGTCCGCGCCGCCGCCGTGAAGGCGCCGCCGCCGGAGGCCGGCCTGGTCGCCTCCTGGTCCCGGCCGCGCCCCGGCGTCAACGGCACCGAGCCCGCCGTAGGACCGGCTGTTCCGGCCGCCCCGCCCGCGCCGCCGGAGACCGCGGCCGGCTGGCGACCCTGGCGTTTCCGCATGTCGAACGACGTGTGGGGCACTCCGTCCGTCGCCGGGGACCTCGTCTACGTCACCTCCTTCGAGGTGCACGCCCTGGACGTGGCCACCGGTCGCCGCCGCTTCAAGACGCGGGACGTGGCCTGGTCGATGGCGGTCGCGGACGGCCGTATCCACGCCTCAGACGGCCCCACCCTCTTCGCCCTCGACGCCCGCGAGGGCGCCGACCAGTGGCGGCTGAACACCGACGCCTGGGTGTACTCCCTCAAGGCCGGCCGCGGCACCGTCGTCACCGGCACCCGGGGTGGCGGCGTCCAGGGCTGGGAGGCCTCCAACGGCCAGAAACTCTGGGAGCTGGCCGGCTGCCAGACCGACTTCGAGGCCCCCGAGGCGGGCCCCGACCTCCACGACGGCACGGTCTACGTCTGGCAGGACGCGCGGCTGCGCGCCCTGGACGCCCGTACCGGCGACGAGCGCTGGTCGTACCCCATCGGCGACGCCGCCTCCTGCGGCGGGGTGCCGGTGCGGATCGCGCACGCGCACGACGGGTTCGTGTACGTCTCCGCGGGCACGCGCGTGCTCGCCATCGACGTGGTGAGCGGGCATGTGCGCTGGCACTTCGAGGCCCCGGCGGTGTTCCTCTCGCCGCCGACCTTCGTGCCGGGCCCCGCGGTGGCCGGCGGCGGCGTGTACCTCGCGGACTACCTCGGCACGGTCTACGCCCTGGACGCGACGGACGGCCGCGACCGCTGGCGCATCGCCACAGAAGCCCGTGCGTCGGTCGAGCCGGTGCTGGTCGCCGGGGGGCATGTGCACGTGGGCAGCGGCAAGGGCCTCTACACCCTCGACGCGGTCACCGGGACGCCGAAGTGGCGCTTCCAGGCGGGCGGCGACATCGTGGGCGCCCCCGCGGTGGCCGACGGCCGGATCCACTTCGGCTCCACGGACCACCTCCTCTACACCCTGAAGGCCGACGACGGCCGCCTGCGCTGGAAGCTCGCGACGGGCGGCGAGATCACCGGCTCGCCGGTGGTGAAGGACGGCGTGGTGTACGCGTGCAGCAAGGACCGCTGCGTGTACGCCCTGGACGCGGAGAAGGGGACGGGGACGGCGCGGACGACCTGAGGGGCCGACGGAAGGCGATTCCCGCCGTGGGCTATGTTCCCGGCATGAACGACACCGAAGTCGCCTCGCTCCTGGCCGGATGCGCGAACTCCCCGTATCCCGGGAAGTGGCAGGACGCCCCCTTCGTCGAACGCACGGTCGACGGTGTGCGCCACGCCCTGGTCGCGGTCGACCCGGGGCTGAGCGCGCTCGCCCTGCGGCGGGACGACGGCTCCCTGTGGTACCTGCCGGAGGACGACGCCCCGCACCTGGTGAACTCCGGCGTCGAGGCGTTCGCCGCCTTCGCCCGCGCCTACGAGCAGGCCGCCGCCGAGGCCGAGGCCTACGAGGGCCCCGGTGACGGCCTGGACGAGGACGAGGCCGCGGACCTCGCCGAAGAGGCCGCCGACGAACTCACCGAAGCGCTCCTGGAACGCTTCGGGAACCTCGACGCCGCGGCCGTCACCGACGAGAACTCCTTCTGGCACACCGCGGCCGAGGAACTCGGCTACGGCATGAGCGCGTGACGACATGATGTGCGTCATGGGGGAGACGCGCCCTACCGCCCCCGCAACTCCCCCTTCACCACCTTCCCGCTGGCGTTCCGTGGCAGCTCCCGTACGAACTCCACCGCCCTCGGCACCTTGTAGTTGGCCATCTCGCGGCGGGACCAGGCGATGAGGTCGTCGGCGGTGGTGACGGAGTCCGGGTGGCGGACCACGTACGCCTTGCCCACCTCGCCGAGGCGGGGGTCCGGGACGCCGATGACGGCCACGTCGGCCACCGCCGGGTGCAGGCCCAGGAGTTGCTCGATCTCCGCCGGGTACGCGTTGAAGCCGCCGACGACGAACATGTCCTTGATGCGGTCGGTGATCCGGAGGTTGCCCGCCGCGTCCAGCACGCCCACGTCCCCCGTGTGCAGCCAGCCCTCCGCGTCCAGGACCTCGGCGGTCGCGGCCTCGTCCTCGTAGTAGCCGCCCATCACGTTGAAGCCCCGGACCAGGACCTCGCCGGGCTGCCCGGTGGGTGCTTCGACCCCGGTGGGCGCTTCGACCCGCACCTCCGTCCCCGGTATCGCCCGCCCCGATGTCGAGGCGATCACCGCCGGCTCGTCGCCGCGCCGGCACATCGTCACGATGCCGCTCGCCTCGGACAGCCCGTACGCCGTCAGGACCGTCTCCACGCCCAACTCGCCCCGCAGCCGCTCCACCAGCCGCAACGGCACCACCGCCGCCCCCGTCACCACCAGCCGCAGCGCGGAGAGGTCGTGGGTGTCCCGGGCCGGGTGGTCGAGCAGCGACTGGTGCAGCGTCGGCGGCCCCGGCAGCACCGACACCCGCTCCGCCGCGATGTTCGCCAGCGCCGTCTCCACGTCGAAGACCGGCTGCGGGATCATCGTCGCCCCGCGCATCAGACAGGCGATCACGCCCGCCTTGTAACCGAAGGTGTGGAAGAAGGGGTTGACGATCAGATAGCGGTCGCCCTGCCTCAACCCCGCGAGTTCGCACCACACTTCGTACGCCCGCAAGGTCTGCGCATGCGTGATCACGGCCCCCTTGGGCCGCCCCGTCGTACCGGAGGTGAAGACGATGTCCGAGGGCCAGGAGCCGTCAACTGCCGAGGTCCTGGCCCGCACTTCAGAGGCATCGACCCCGTCCCCGCTCGCCAGGAAGTCCTTCCAGGTGCGGTAGTCGGCGGGCGCGTCATCGGAGAGGACGACCACCTGCTCCAGCTCCGGCAGCCCGGGCCCGTCCGCGACCGCCCGCCGCAGCGAGGCCACGTACGACGTACCGAGGAACGTGCCGGTCACGAACAGCAGTCGGGCCCCGCTGCGGCGCAGCACGTACACCGTCTCGGCGCCCTTGAAGCGGGTGTTGATCGGGACGAGCACCGCCCCGGCCGACACCGCGCCGAGCGCGCAGACCATCCAGTCCAGGGAGTTGGGCGCCCAGATGCCCACCCGGTCGCCCGGCCGCACGCCGTTCGCGAGACAGGCGGCCGCCGCGCGTTCGACGCGGGCGCCCAGTTCGGCGTACGAGATCCGGGTACGGCCCTCCACCACGGCCTCGACGTCCGCGTACCGCTCGGCCGCGGACCGGACCAGTCCCGGAATGCTCCCCCACTCCACGTCACCGCGCATCGCATGCCTCCAGATCCCCGGAGCGATCCCGTAGCTGACTACCCGTCAGATTAGCTGTACCCTGACGCCCTGTCAGCAGCCCTTCAGCAGCGTGGAGGCGTGCACATGGCCGGGATCAAGAACGCCACCGCCGTCGTCGGGATCGGCCGGACCCCCTTCGCCAAGCACCTCCCCGAGGACGAACGCACCCTCGCCTGCCGGGCGGTCCTGGCCGCCCTCGACGACGCCGGGATCGCCCCCGGCGAGGTCGACGCGCTCGCCTCCTACACGATGGAGGAGACCGACGAGGTGGAGCTGGCGAAGGCGGTCGGCCTCGGCGACCTGACCTTCTTCAGCAAGGTCGGCTTCGGCGGCGGCGGTTCGTGCGCCACGGTCGCCCATCTCGTCGCCGCGATAGCGAGTGGCCAGGCCACCGTCGGTGTCGCCTGGCGCTCCCGCAAACGCGGCTCCGGACCGCGCCCCTGGACCAACACCACCGTCCAACTCCCCACCCCCGCCCAGTGGACGAGACCCTTCGGACTGCTCCGCCCCGCCGACGAGATCGCCCTGCTCACCCGCCGCTACATGCACGAGTACGGCGTGACCCGCGACCACCTCTTCAACGTCGCCCTCGCCTGCCGCAACCGCGCCAACCAGAACCCGGCCGCGGTGATGTACGAGCGCCCCCTGACCCGCGAGATGTACATGAACGCCCGCTGGATCAGCGAACCGCTCTGCCTCTTCGACAACTGCCTGGAGACGGACGGGGCGTTGGCGTGCGTGGTCGTCTCCGCCGAGCGCGCCCGCGACTGCGCCAAACGGCCCGTCTACGTCCACTCCGCCGCCCAGGGCCTGCCCGCCCAGCATCACGGCATGGTCAACTACTGGAACGACGACCCGCTCACCGGACCGGCCTGGACCGCAGCCCGACACCTGTGGAAACACGCCGACTTCACCCCGCAGGACGTCGATGTGGCCCAGATCTACGACGCGTTCACCTCCCTCGTCCCGCTCTCCCTGGAGGGCTACGGCTTCTGCGGACGCGGTGAGGGCGGCGCGTTCACCGAACAGGGATCCCTGGAGATCGGCGGCCGGCTGCCGCTCAACACCTCGGGCGGCGGCCTGTCCGAGGCGTACGTGCACGGCTTCAACCTGATCCACGAAGGGGTGCAGCAGCTGCGCGGGACCAGCACCGCCCAGGTCCCGGGCGCCGCCACCTGCCTCGTCACCGCCGGCGAGGGCGTCCCCACCTCCGCGCTGCTGCTGACGAACAGGAGCTGACATGCTCGACCCCGTCGTCGACGACACCGGTGCCCCCTTCTGGGGCTACGCGGCCCAGGGCGAACTCCGCGTCCAGTCCTGCGCAGACTGCGGCGAACTCCGCTTCCCGCCCCGCCCCTGCTGCCCGCACTGCCAGTCCTTCACGAGCGAGTGGCGGCTCATGTCGGGCCACGGCAGGATCTGGTCCTACGTCGTCCCCCACCCCCCGCTCCTGCCGGACTACGCGGCCCAGGCCCCGTACAACGTCGTACTCGTCGAGCTGGAGGAGGCCCCCCGCATCCGCCTGGTCGGCAACCTGGTCACCGCCCCGGGCGCCCCCCTCAACTCCCTTGATCCGCACCGGATCCGCATCGGCGCGAAGGTCCACGCGGTGTTCGCCGAGGGTCTCCCGCAGTGGGTGCTGTCGTGAAGACGCTGGGCGTGGCGGCCGACAAGGACACCGGAGTAGCCGTCGTCACCCTCGACCGCCCGCACCGCCTCAACGCCATCGACCTCACGATGCGGGACGAACTCATCGAGACCTGGCGGGAGTTGCGGTTCGACACCACCGTACGGGCGATCGTGCTGACCGGAGCGGGGGACCGGGCCTTCTGCACGGGCCTGGACCGTGACGCGGAGGTCCCGCAGCCCGAGTCGCCGTACATGGCGGACGACCCGCTCCTGCACGTGGGCCCGAAATCCAACGACCTGTGGAAACCGGTGATTTCGGCCGTGCGCGGGATGGCCTGCGGCGGAGCCTTCTATCTGCTGGGCGAGAGCGACTTCCTGGTAGCCGACACCACCGCCTCCTTCTTCGACCCGCACACCACGTACGGGATGGTCAGCGCGTACGAGTCGGTCCTCATGGCGCTGTCGATGCCGCACGGCGAGGCGGCCCGCATGGCCCTGACGGGATCCGCCGAACGCCTCTCCGCCGAACGCGCCCACTCCATCGGCCTGGTCACCGAACTCACCGAGCCGGGTGGTGCGTTGGCGGCCGCAATCGCCGTGGCCTCGGTGATCGCGGGGCATCCGCCGGAGGGTGTGCAGGGCACGGTCCGCGCGCTCTGGGCCGCCAAGGAGGCAGCCCTGAGGCAGGGTTTCGCGCAGGCCCCCCACCTGGTCTCCCTCGGAAACCTCCCCCTGGACCGCCAGGCGGACCTGTTCCACGCCCGCCGGCCCGGCTTCAGATTGCGTTAGCAACGTAGATGCCCCATGCAGACGTAAGCTCGCCCCATGGTTCAACACCGCACGCTCGACGTGAACGGCATACGGCTGCACATCGCGGAGGAGGGCGAGGGGCCGCTCGTCGTCCTGCTGCACGGCTTTCCGGAGTCCTGGCACTCCTGGCGCCACCAGTTCGCCCCGCTCGCCGCGGCCGGCTTCCGGGTGGTCGCCCCCGACCAGCGCGGATACGGCGCGAGCGACCACCCCGAGGACGTGTCGTCGTACTCGATCCTCCACCTCGTGGGCGATGTGATCGGCCTGATCCACGCGCTCGGCGAGCGGCAGGCGTACGTCGTCGGCCACGACTGGGGCGCGCCGGTGGCCTGGCACACCGCGCTGCTCCGCCCCGACGTGGTGCTCGGGGTGGCGGGCCTGAGCGTGCCACCGCCGTTCCGCGGCGAGCGCCCGCCGCTGAAGGTGATGCAGGAACGGTTCGACGGCCACTTCTACTGGAACTACTTCAACCGACCGGGCGCCGCCGACGCGGAATTCGGCAAGGACCCGCGCGCGGCCCTGCGCAGGCTCCTGTACGGCGCCTCGGGCGACGCCCCGGGCGCGGGCCGGTACGAACAGGCCCTGGTCACCGACCTGAACCGCGGCTGGCTCGCGGACATGCCGACCCCGGCCACACTCCCGCCCTGGCTCACGGAAGAGGACCTCGACGAACTCACCGCGAGCTTCACGGGGGGCTTCACCGGCGCCCTGAACTGGTACCGCAACCTGGACCACAACTGGGAACTGACGGCGCCGTGGCACGACGCCCGCGTGACGACGCCCGCCCTCTACATCTACGGCGACCGAGACTTGGTCCCGGCGTTCCCGGGCACCCCGGACCTGATCGAGAAACTCCCACACCTGATGCCGAACCTGGTGGAGCCGCCGGTGCTCTTGAAGGGCTGCGGCCACTGGACCCAACAGGAGCGCCCGAAGGAGGTCAACGAGGCCCTGGTGGGGTTCCTGGCGTCGCTGCGGGGGCGTGGGTGATTGGTGCGGTTGTCCCGCTTGACGCCTCGCAAATCACCCAAATCGGACCCTCGCGCGGGACAACCGCACCAATCACCACCTCCCGGCCGCGCTCAAGGTGGCCAAGGTCGTGTGGATCTCACGCAGTATGCGGGCCGGGGCGTGGAAGACGTCCTCGGCGCTGAAGCGGAGCAAGGTGCGGATCTGTGGGCACTGGAGGATTTCGTTGAAGCGGGTCAGGTCGCGGCGGTGGGAGTCTCGGGTGCCGTGGTACGCGTAGCCCTCGATCTCCACGGCCAGGCCCTCCTTGCGGAACAGGAAGTCCAGGTAGCGGCGGTGGCCGGTGCGGGTGTGTACCTCGGCCTGGGTTTCCGGGTGGAGGCCGGCGTCGTGCATGTGGAGGCGGGCCATCGTCTCCGCGGGGGAGCCGGAGCCGCGGTCTGCGAGGCGGAGGTGGCGGCGTGCCCGGTCGGCGCCGAGGAGTGGGGGTTCCAGGGCTACGGCGAGGGCGGCCGGGGTGGTCAGTGGTGGGCGGCGTGTGCCGTCGACCCTGCGGTGGCCGAGCGCGGACTCCACGCTGACCAGGGCGTCGTCGCGAGGTCCGGCGCGCAGGAGGTCGGCGAGGGTGCGGGCGACGTCCGTGACGCGCAGGCCCTGCCGTACGGCGACGTCGGCCGCGTCGAGGGGGATGCGGTGCACCCGTACGCCGGGGGCGCGCGGGTGGGAGCGGAGGTCGGGGTCGGTGAGCTCGACCGGCGCGGCGGGATCGGCGTCGAGTGTCTCGATCTGCCAGAGCCGGGCGGCCGAACCGTGGCTCACGACGAGCCGGGGGTGCAGGAGTTGGGCCGCGCGCAGTCGTACGGCGGCGTCCACCGGCCGGCCGGGCTCGGCCCAGGCCCCGTGTCTGATCCGGGTCCAGGACTCGGCGGTCAGGCGTCGGGACAGGGCGCTGCGGGACCAGCCGGATGCCAGTGCCCGTGAGGTGAGCAGCACGCCCTGGTCGACGAGCGGTCCCAGGTCCCCCCTGTGTTCCATGCCGGTCAGTGTCCCGGAGGAGCGGGACGGGACCCTCGTACCTGTGGAAAACCCGGCGCTCCCCGGACACACGTCGGCCGCGGCAGGTCCCCCTCCGCTCTGCCGCGGCCGTCCCCCGTGCGTGGCGGTGCCGTCAGGCCGTCTCGTCCGTGACGTGGATGTCCTGGGCGGTGACCGGCTCGTCGGTGACGTGGATGTCGCCGTTGGTGGTGGCCTCGCCGTCGGTGGCCTTGACCTTCGCCGCCACGGCCGTCGGCTCGTCGGTGACGTGGATGTCGGTGGGCTTGGCGGTCGACTCGTTGCTCATGGTGCTTCTCCCCTGTGTGGTGTGGCAGTGCGGTGCATGGACGGCGGGGCCCGCCCGGTCACTCCCCCGAGGACAACCGGACGGGCCGTAGGCCGCTCATCCTCGTGTTCCGATGCGCGGCCCTCCGTGTCGACCCGTCTGCCCCCCGACGCGACGGATTGACCAGTTACAGAATGTACGGCCGGGATAAACGAATGATGAACGCGGGGGCCGACCCCTTCCGGGCTGGTCAGGCGGCCTGGACCGGGGTCAGGAGGGCGCGTACCGTCGTCGCCTCCGGGGAGCCCAGGTCCTCGTAGATGTGCATGGCCTCCTCCCAGCAGACCCGCGCGCGGCCGGTGTGGCCGACGCCGGTGAGGGCGTGGCCGAGGACCGTCAGGACGTTGCCGCGCCGCCACTCGCCGCCGATCCCGCGCAGTACGGTCAGGGCCATCTCGGCGTTCGCGGCGGCCTGGGCGTAGCGTCGCCCGGCGATGTCGACCTCGGCCAGCCGGAAGAGGGTCATGCCCTCCCACAGCCGCTGCCGGCTGTCGCGGAAGACCTCCAGCGCCTCCAGGAGCCGGTCCGCCGCGGAGTCGAGCCGTCCGCTCTGGGTGAGGGCCATCCCGAGGGCGTACCGCCCGTTGGCACCGCGCATGGAGTTGCCCATGGCGTCGTAGATCTCCATGCCCTCCTGGGCCAGGCTGACCGCGCTGCGGACCCGGCCGGTGGCCAGGTGCTTGCGGGAGAGGTTGCACAGGGCGCTGGCCTCGCCCGCGCGGTCGCCCAGGATGCGGAAGTGCTCGATGGCCAGGCTGAGTTGTTCCTCGCCGTCCTCGGTGCGCCCCTGGTAGAGGGCGATGGCACCGCGGGCGTTGTGCGCCCAGCACACCGGCAGCAGGTCACCGGCCTGGTGCCCGAGGCGGATGACCTGCTCGGCCTCCTCGTCGGCCATCTCGAAGCGGCCGCCGTCGAGGTGCGCGTGGGCCAGGGTCAGCAGCGCCCGGGCCTGCACGCGCGGGTCGTCGACACCTCGGGCGGCCTCCCTCAGGGTGATCGCCGCGGCCTCGTACTCCTTGGAGTTGGCGCCGGACTCGGACAGGTCGACGGCCGCCCACAGGAAGTCGATGGCCCGCGCGAGGGTGTCGGGCCGGGCGGCGGACTGACGGGCGCAGGAGAGCAGGCAGTTGGCCTCGGAGTAGAGCCAGTCCCGGGCGGAGCCGCGGTCGGGGAAGGCGAGCCCCGGGTACTCCGGCGTGGCCAGGTGCTCCACCAGCCGGTCGCCGGGCCGCTCGATCGCGTACACCGCCGCCGCGGTCGCCAGGTAGAAGTCCAGCAGCCGGGACAGGGCCGCCGCGCGCTCGCCGGGCGGCCACTCGTCGCGTTCGGCGCAGGCACGCGCGTAGAGGCGTACGAGGTCGTGGAAGCGGTAGCGGCCGGGGGCGGCGGATTCCAGGAGCGAGGTGTCGACCAGGGACTCCAGGAGGTCCTCGGTCTCCTCCGCCGGCAGATCGAGTACGGCGGCTGCGGCGGCCAGCGAGATGTCCGGGCCGTCGGCGAGGCCCAGGAGCCTGAACGCCCGTGCCTGGGCGGGTTCCAGGGCGCCGTAGCCGAGCTCGAAGGTGGCCTTGACGGCGAGGTCGCCGGCCTGGAGTTCGTCGAGGCGGCGGCGTTCGTCGGCGAGCTTGGCCGCGAGCACGGAGACGGTCCAGGTGCGCCGGGCCGCTAGGCGCGAGGCGGCGATGCGGATCGCGAGCGGGAGGAAACCGCAGGCCCCTACGACGTCCAGCGCGGCCTCGCGCTCGGAGGCGACCCGCTCCACGCCGACGATCTTCGTGAAGAGCTGGAGCGCCTCCTCGGGGGACATCACGTCCAGGTCGACCAGGTGGGCCCCGGCGAGGTCGACCATGCGGACCCGGGAGGTCACCAGGGCCGCGCAGCCCTCCGTGCCGGGCAGCAGGGGCCGTATCTGGGCGGCGTCGCGGGCGTTGTCGAGCAGGACCAGGACCCGGCGGCCGTCGAGGACCGAGCGGTACAGGGCCGCGCGTTCCTCCAGGGTGTCCGGGATCGAGGAGTCGGCGGTGCCCAGGGCGCGCAGGAAGGCGCCGAGGACGGTCTCGGGTTCGGCGGCGCGGGCGCCGGCGCCCTGGAGGTCGACGTACAACTGGCCGTCGGGGAAGGCGGATCGGGCCTGGTGCGCGACGTGCACGGCGAGGGTGGTCTTGCCGACGCCGCCGATGCCGGCCACCGCGGAGACCGCCATCACCCGGCCCTCGGCCGAGGCGAGGACCTCGCCGAGCTCGGAGACGAAGGCGGCCCGTCCGGTGAAGTCGGAGACGGACGCGGGGAGTTGGGCGGGGCGGACGGGGAGGGCGGCGGGCTCGGCGACGGGGGAGGAGGGCTCGGCGAGGGCCGGGTCGGCCTGGAGGATGCGCTGCTGGAGTTCGCGCAGGCCCGTCCCCGGGTCCACGCCGAGTTCGTCGGCGAGCAGGCGGCGGGTGTCGGCGTAGACCGCGAGGGCCTCGGCCTGGCGGCCGCTGCGGTACAGGGCGAGCATCAGCAGTTCGCGCAGGCGCTCGCGGAGGGGGTGGGCCGCCGTGAGGGCGGTCAACTCCGAGACGGCTTCGGCATGGCAGCCCTGTTCCAGGTCCATGTCGAGGCGGGATTCGAGGAGTTGCAGCCGCCACTCCTCCAACCGGACCCGCTGGGCCTCGGCGTACGGGCCCGGTACGCCCGCCAGCACCTCGCCGTCCCACAGGGCGAGGGCGCGGCCGAGCAGGTCCCGGGCGTGGCACAGGTCCCCGGCGTTGCGCGCCTTCTCCGCCTCCGCCGCCAGCTCCTGGGCGGCCGCGAGGTCGAGTGCGTCCTCGTGCAGCCCGCGCACCGCGTAGCCGCCGGACTCACTGACCAGGACGCCGGGGTCGAGGATCTTGCGGAGCCGGGAGGCGTACGTGCGCAGGGCGGCCAGCGCCTGGGACGGGGGCTCCTCGCCCCACAGGGCGTCGATCAGCTCGGCGGCGGTCGCGGTACGGCCCTCGCGCAGCAGGAGGGCGGCGAGCAGGGCGCGTTGCTGGGGCGAGCCGGTGTTCAGCAGCTCCTCGCCGCGCCAGGCCCGCACCGGCCCGAGCACCCCGAAGCGAAGCCTGGCGCTCGACACGACAGCCCTGGACCTCGAGTCACCTCCGGATCCCCGGTCGGCCCTGGATCCTCGGTCGGCCCTGGATCCCCGGTCGGCCTCGGGCCCCCGGTCGGCCTCGGGCCCCCGGTCGGCCTCGGGCCCCCGGTCGGCCCTGGATCCCCGGTCGGCCTCGGGCCCCCGGTCGGCCCTGGATCCCCGGTCGGCCTCGGGCCCCCG